>JAQGOX010000551.1 GCA_028293365.1 Verrucomicrobiales bacterium
AAAATGACAATCGAGGCGATCACCAGCATCGAAAGCGAGGTGATCGCTCTCCAGACCATCTTTCTCTGCCATGGAGTTGGATACGAAATTGAGCAGAAAGATGAGTACGACGATCGCAGGTTGCAACGAAAAAGCGCTAGTCAGCCGGGAGAGTGAGCCTGCGGTGTCCGCTGTATTAAACGGATACCATGCTAAAATGTCTGACCTGTAACATCGATATATGACCAATTCGACAGAGGCGATCACGGAGGAAGTAAAGAATAACGGCCAATGGGTACACGCAGTTCAGAATGAAATATCCCGGGTGATTGTGGGCCAGAAATACCTGATCGACCGCCTTTTGGTGGGGTTGCTAGCCAACGGCCACGTACTTTTGGAGGGAGTTCCTGGATTAGCGAAAACGCTGGCCGTCAAAACGCTGGCTGCCTGCGTGCATACCAAGTTTCAACGCCTCCAATTCACGCCTGACCTGCTTCCCGCGGATATTATCGGAACGATGATTTATAATCCGCGAGACGGAGAGTTTCGCCCCAAGCTCGGCCCAATCTTTTCGAACCTGATTTTGGCAGACGAAATTAATCGCGCGCCGGCTAAGGTCCAAAGCGCTCTGCTCGAAGCAATGCAGGAACGACGGATCACCATCAGCGACCAGTCCTATGCTCTGGCGGACCCATTTCTGGTCTTGGCCACGCAAAATCCTCTCGAACAGGAGGGAACCTACCAACTACCGGAAGCTCAACTTGATCGATTTATGCTTAAGCTCAACATCGGCTATCCTACCAAGGTCGAAGAGCGCAAGATCCTGGATCTGATGGGCACTTCGGCGCCCGATCTCTCGGTGCAAACCGTGGCCTCTTCGGAAGACATCATCGGGTCACGTGCCATCGTTAATCGCATCTTCATCGATGACCGGGTCAAAGATTACATCGTCGACATCGTCTGGGCGACCCGGCGATCAGAAGAGTACCACCTGGGAATGGAAGGTCTGATCCGCTATGGCGCATCTCCACGAGCCACGATCAACCTGACCCTGGCTGCTCGCGCTCATGCGTTCCTCAATGGCAGAGGTTACGTAACACCGCAGGACGTAAAATCGGTGGGAATGGATGTTCTCAGGCATCGAGTAATTGTCAGTTATGAAGCTGAAGCGGAAGAAATAACGAGCGAAACGGTCATTCAAAGAATCTTCGCTGGGCTCCCGGTCCCTTAATATTTGATTCATGCAGTCCGTTCCTGAGATCCTGAAAAAGATCCGCAAGCTGGAACTTCGGACCCGTCGTTTCGTGGAAACCGCTTTCGCCGGCCAATACCACAGTGTGTTTAAAGGCCGGGGAATGAATTTCGATGAGTTTCGCCAGTACGACTTCGGGGACGAAGTGCGCTCCATCGATTGGAATGTAACAGCCCGGATGGGTGAACCCTACGTTCGAAAATACATTGAAGAACGTGAACTGACGGTGATGCTTCTAATCGACGTCAGCGAGTCGGGAGGTTATGGCAGTACTAATGCCAGCAAAAGGGAACTGGCGGCCGAAGTGGCCTGTTTGTTGGCCTTTTGCGCAATTCGAAACAACGACAAAGTCGGGCTGATCTTGTTCACCGATCGAGTGGAGCTTTATATCCCGCCCAAAAAAGGACGGCTCCATATCCTGAGACTAATCCGTGAAATCATCTACTTCGAACCGGTCGGAAAAAAGACTGATCTGAACAAACCGCTGGATTTTCTAAACCGGGTGACGGCCAGGCGGGCTATCGTCTTTGTGCTGTCGGACTTTCAGGCCCAGAATTACGAGAGACCGTTGACCATTTGCAGCCGGAGACATGACCTGATCGCGATCCCGATCGAAGATCGCGGCGAACAAACATTACCGAATATCGGCCTGGTGATGGTGGAAGACCCCGAGAGCGGCGCGATTTACGAAATCGATTCTTCCGATGGCCGCGTGCGTTCCGAGTTCAGCAAATTGGCGGAGCAGGAACGAATCGATCGTGACGCCTTATTTCGGCGCAAAAGCATCGATTCGGTGTCACTGCGCACCGATCAAGATTATTTTCCGGTCCTTCGATCCTTCTTTATGCGAAGAGAAACCCGGCTCAGACGTCAATGATCTGGTTTATTCTAGCCCAAGCCACTTCCAAGGCTCCGGAGGAAATTGAAGACATCCGCCCGCCGCTGGCCGCCCCGCCGGCTCTCTGGGTGGTCATCCTGTTGGCAGTCCTGCTGGTCCTGGCAATTCTGGCCTACTTCGTTTGGCCCAATCCAAAACCTAGAGCCGTTCATCCCCCTCTCCCGAAAGAAATAGCCAGGAGGCGCCTGGAAAAGGCGAAGGCAAAAATTGCCACCGACAATGCCTACGAATTCAGCGTTGAAGTTTCGGATATTCTGAGAAGCTTTATTGAGCAACAGTTCGGCATTAAGGCCGTTCGGCAAACCACGATGGAATTCTTGAATGAGGCCTCACAGACTTCCCATTTTGACCTCGCGCACCAGGAAAGGTTGCGGCATTTTCTGGCGGCCTGTGATGAGATCAAATTTGCTCGAGTCGCTGCCGGAAAATCGGAAAGCGAGGTTCTGTTTGAACAAGCCTCGGCCTTCGTAGAGGAGGTAAAGTGAATAGCAATTTTCGCTTCGAACAGCCTTGGTTTCTCCTCTTGGCGCTGCTCCTTCCCTTGTTTTGGCTCGTGGGCAGCCGGTTCCAGAGACCGCCGGTTATCCGATTTGCCGCCGCGCGCGTCTTCGACCGAGCAACTACTTTTCGCCGATCCTGGAAAAAGGCCGTTCAGAACGCGGTCTATTATTGCGGCTGTGCTTGTTTGATCGTCGCTCTGGCCCGGCCTCAACTGGGAACTGCCACCAGTCGGATTCGGGCCAGCGGCATCGATATCATGCTTTTACTCGATGTTTCGCTTTCGATGTTATCAGAAGATTTTTCTATCGGGTCGCAGCGAGCAAGCCGACTTGAAGTCGTCAAACAGGTGACCGAGAAATTCATCAGCGGCCGAACCGACGAC
>JAQGOX010000553.1 GCA_028293365.1 Verrucomicrobiales bacterium
CGGCGGAAAAGGTCAAATAGCATCTCGTCGCCGTTCAGTTCATTATGAGGAACAAGAAAGTCGATCAACTCGTTTTGGAACTCGAGAACTATCTGGAGTGCTGGAAGCAGTTCGCCCACTATCTCAATCTCGCCCGGGCGAAAAAATTCGATGCGGATGACGAGTCTCAATTCCTTGAGATCAAGAGTGTCATCACGCAGCAACTGGAACTCATACTTTCCTCCATCGCCAGCGGCGCTCCGAGTCGGGAAGATATCCACACGATGATTAGCAACGCGCCCTCAATTCGCTTTCTCAGCGAATTGAACGAGGGAACCTTGCGCGGCATCGAAAACAACTGGCACAAAATCTACATCGCCTGGCAATCCATGCTTGGACAGCTCAAAGTTCAGCAACGCGACCTCGAATCCAAAGGCATGTTTTCGTCAATTCTCGGACGCAAATGATTTAACAATCGACTCCCGATTAATCATCGTCCACGTCCGTCTGTCGCACCCAGGCCGCCCGGGTGGGTGAAGGCATGTTGCTTTTTGATCCCTTGACCGAACGCCAGATAATTCGATTGAGCAGCAAGTCGTCCACCGCATCTTCCTTTGCAAGATTCAATTTCAAACCGCTCCCCCACGCGGTTTTTTTGTTCATTTCTTTTATGTCGATATTCGCGGGGAGTGCCGTGTAAGCATGCACGTTTGGCTTTGCCTGGAACGAATGATACATCGGCATTGCTGCGGCATCGAATTGTGACATCGGCTTAAGGCCGAGGATTAACTCCATTGTTCGCAGCATACTGCTGGTGGAATACAAAGTTGAATCGACGCTGTGCCGTTTTACGTACGGTGAAATCACGTAAGCGATTGTTCGATGGGCATCGACATGGTCAGGCCCGTTTTGCGCGTCATCCTCAACTACAAAAATCGCTGTTTGCGCCCAAAACTTAGATCTGGATAGAGCTTCCACCACCTGACCCAGCGCAAGATCATTATCCGCGACCAACGCGCTCGGAGTGTGGTAAGCGGCGCCCGTCCCACCCGTATGATCATTTGGCAGCCGCACAATTTGAAGGCGGGGCATCTCCCCCTCGTTTTCGAATCGCCGCAATTCGGAGATGAAACGCGCGGCTCGATCTACATCGGGATACTTCACGTCAAACCCCCAATAAAAGGGATCAAAGTGTCCTTTTAGTGCAGGAACTCTCGAGGTAGCAGGCGCATCGTGCTTTTTTGCGTTCGCGACAAACTCGCCATAACTTCGATAAGTCACTCCCGCTTCCTTTGCCCGGTCCCAAAGATAGCCGCCAGCCGGCGTCGCTATCGGAAAGTTTCCCTCCGCCGGATAATGATACTTCTTGTGAACGGAATTATGCCCATACGAAAGGGGCCACATTTTTTCCACAAAATCGGTGGCATAGGCTCCCATCGTCCATTCATGCCCATCGGCGCTGACTTCAGCGTCCACGTAAAAGTTGTCCAATAAAACGAATTCCTCGGCCAAATGATGATGGTTCGGCGTGATGTTCCGCGGAAAAAGGCACAGGGTCGGATCTCCGTTTCCTTGAGGCAGGTCCCCCAACACCTGGTCATAAGTCCGATTTTCTTTAATGATATAAACGCAGTATTTGATTGGAGATTTTTCTGGGGATGCTGCACCCGGAATCGGATTATCCACCGTGCGCACCGCGTTCGTACGGGCGGCCACCGGCAAACATTCGAAAACTTTTGCGGTGTAATCTTTAAGCTCTTGCTCAAATTTTTCTCCGGAACTCAGTTCCACGACATTCATCGTGCCCTGAAACAAACTCCCGATGTATTCGCGAATATCTCCCGGAGGCTCCTGACCGGACTGAGGGCCATTCCGATTTGCTTTCGATATCTGTCCCTTGCCGTTCGCATATACCAGTTTTTTTCCATCAGGCGTCACGCGCACTGAAGTCGGATACCAGCCTGTCGGAATAAATCCGAGCGAATGGCTTCGGCCTGGTATGGATACATCGAATACAGCGAGGGCGTTTATATTCGCATTCGCTACAAATAAGGTTTTTCCATCCGGCGTTAAAGCCAGGCTATTAGGGGTCGAGCCGGGCGGTGAATTAGGCTTGAGCTCCGCCAGCAACGTTTCGATTGTTTGTCCGGTCTCAGTGTCGAGGACTGATACCGAATTGCGATTGGCATTCGCGACGAACAAATGCTTTCCCGACTTGTCCAATATCATTTCGTTCGGATGGTCTTCGACCGTCCACCTCGAAATAACTTCGCGCAATTTCGTATCGATCACCGCTACCGAGGACTGTCCCCATAAACTTACATACAACCGCGACCTTCGTTCATCCAACACGCAGCCATAAGGAAATGGAGCGTTGGGATCGGTTTTATCCAACAAAGCCTCCGCTCGTTTGGTCACGGCTTCAGTGTCAAAATCCTGTGCAGGAGCAGTTGAAGCGGTCGCAAGCACGTCGTTCGTCCCGATTAAAATATCGCGCGGTTCATCCCCACCAAGCTCCGTCACGCGATGAGCCCATAAATTCGCCACAAAAATTTGCTTTCCGTCGCCGGATACGGCGATGCCGGCAGGTATTCCCATTTTCTTGGCATCGCGAATTGGAACCTGATAATGATTCGCGAGGTAGCCGTCGCTAAAACGAAAAATATGTATCACTTCATCACCCGCTCCGCTGCAGTACAATACAGAGCCGTCGCGGGAAAACGTGAGTCCGTAAAACGACTCCTCGATCTCCGCACGTGACACAACCTTTAATGTTTTGAGGTCCACCGTGATGATTTCATGCTGGCTGTAACCAGAATGAAGTATTGCCGCGAAACGGCCGCCTGGGTGTATTGCGATATTGATTGGGAAATCGCCCAGCAAAACATGTTTTCCCGCCGGCCGAAGCGACCAGCCGTTCGGCAATAAGAAGGATCCGTCTCTTTTGGATCCTGGCCAGGATGTACTATCTGAAACCTGCGCAGCGATAAGGTGTTTGGGAGCCGTGAAGCATCCCACGAATACAAGAATGATCCCAGTAGATTTGATCAACCACTTACGCATCGACACCTTTTAACCGCAAAGGCATTTCCCGGAAACAAGTATTCCATCAGTCGCGGCAGATATCCGCCCAACATTACAATTCAAGCAACTATGCAAGTTTCGATATGGAAAGGCTAATTTCCTCGAACCAACCGGTAAAAGCGCGTGGGCGGGAGATTTTGATTAACGACCGACTGAATAAATCCATCACCACTGATCGAAATACCTGTGTCTTGCCATGGCAGGTCAAAAGAATTTCTCGACTCCAATCGCATATTCTTTCCGGGCAGGGTAAAGAAGAATAATTCAACAGTCCCCGAACCGGGAACGATCCGGGAAAAGATGGGACTTGTTACAGTATCAACCCGCGCGGAGATATTCTGAATCCGGTTATCCACCGAAAAATCGGTATCCGGAATCGTTATTACTTTCGTCGAAAGCAGATAATCGGCTAACG
>JAQGOX010000561.1 GCA_028293365.1 Verrucomicrobiales bacterium
ATTCCGGGATTGCGCATTGATCTCACGCGAGACGGTATCGCCTCTCTCAATCGCAGCCCGCGAATTTATGTAAAAGCAACGGTGAGAGAAGGCGGTAAGTGGTATACGAATGTTGCTGTTCACTTGAAAGGGAGTTTTGGGAGTTTTCGAGGGTTGAACGATACTCCAGCGTTGACGGTCAATTTCGACCACTTTGCGGCTGGTCAAACCTTTCATGGCTTGAAAAAAATCCATTTAAATAACTCCATTCAGGATCACAGCTACCTGTCTGAGAAAATTTGCCGTGAACTTTTTGAAGCCGCGGGAGTTCCGGTTCCTCGCGCTGGAAATGCCCGGGTTAACCTGAATGGGCGGGACCTCGGCATGTACGTCCTGGTGGAAGGAATCAACAAGCAGTTCCTGAAGCGCTATTTTAAAGACGCGAAGGGTAACGTTTACGATGCACACCAGGGAAAAGATGTTACGGACAATTTGCCGGTGAATTCGGGTGAGAATCCGGACGATAAAACGCGTCTTCGCGCTCTCGCCAATGCGGCAAGGGTGGGTAATTTAGACGCCCGTCTGACCAGTTTGGAAAAGACCCTGGATTTGGATCGCTTTCTTTCATTCATGGCCCTTGAAATGATCCTCTGCGATTGGGATGGCTACACTTTGAATCAAAATAACTACCGTATATTTCATGATCGAGATTCCGATCGCATGGTTTTTATTCCACAAGGCCTGGATCAAATGTTGGGGGAGTCAAAAAAGTCGCTCTTTCCAACATCGCGTAGCCTGGTTGCTCGAGCCGTTCTGGAAATTCCCGAAGGGCGGCGGCGTTACCGCGAGCGCCTCATGCAATTATCCACGAATGTTTTTAAACCCGAATTAATCATCGACCGGGTGCATGAAGTCGCGGAAAGAATCGAAGCTGTCATGGAACAGACGGATCCTCAGGCCGCCGCGGCGCACAAGCAGCGCGCAGCCTCATTCTGCCGCAAGGTGCAGCAGCGCTCCAATTATTTGCGCAGCCAACTTTTTCCTGAAACTCCAATGCAATTCGCGACTCTGGGAACCGGTTCGTTAACGAATTGGGAATCCAGGCGCGACCTCGGCGAAGCGGATTTGAATGAAGAGCAGGATCCAGAAGGTCACAAACTTTTGCATATCGCCACCAAAGCCGGCTGTACTGCTTCGTGGCGCACTACGAGAATGCTCGACAGTGGAAAATATGAATTTCAGGCGCGGATAAAAACGGCTGGCGTGGTTCTAAATCCGAGTGACCCAAGGGCAGGGGCCGGCCTGCGGGTTTCCCGGCACCGCGAGGGACAGAAAAACGCAGGCGACAAGAGTTGGACTCCGGTCAAGTTTGATTTTGAAGTTCATGAGCCGTCGGACATCGAATTAGTCTGTGAATTACGGGCAAACCAGGGTGACGTCTGGTTCGACGTCAGTTCGCTGAATTTGAAACGGAAATAACCTGCGCACGACTGTCCGCCACATCGAGGGCTTCTGGTTGAATTCCAGACGGACGCACCCATTTTTAATAGATGGGTGATGCGATGACTCTCGGCGCAGGCAACCTCATTTTCAGGTGGTTCGAGTTTGCATGAGTTTGCGCATCGAACCCAAGGCCGCGCCCAATTCTGCCAATGCAGTGTCAATATGAAGGAAACGGAGGAGGCTCTGCCGATGCCGCTTCGGGCCATAATTGACACCAACGTTTTCTTGAGTTCACTTTGGTCAATGCAGGGGGCGGCCTTCGAGATATTCGCGCAACTTCGGCGAGGCCGCTTGCAGATCGTCTTGAGCAATTATTTGCTATTCGAGTATGAGGAGGTGGGCAAGCGGAACGCAGTCAAAATGGGGCTTTCTTTGCAGGATATAGACGACGTTCTGGATGCGATCTGCACCATTGCGGAACAGCGGCATCTTGAACCCGCCTGGATTCCGCGCTTAAACGACCCGGATGACGAACCGCTCCTGCAATTGGCCGTCGAAGGCAAAGTGCCCTTCATTGTGACTCGAAATCTCGTTCATTCGAAACCTGCGGAATCTTTCGGAGTTGAACTTTTGACACCGGCACAGTGTCTGGCTAAAATCAGAACGACCGTATGACCACAATTCACGCACAGGTGCCCGATCCGCTAGCGAAGCAAGTTGAAGAACTTGCGGCGCAGGAAAAGGTGAGCGTTGATCAGATCGTAAGCATTGCTCTCGCATATCAGGTTTCCGCGTGGCGCACGCGCGATACTGTCGCTACTCGAGCCGAGCGGGGGAGTTGGGAAAAGTTTGACGTCGTGATGGCTAAAGTGCGCGATATTCCGCCTCTGCCTGGGGACGAGAAATAAGCCTGGTCGGGCCCGTGGAGATTTGAAACTGGCGGTGGTTGAAGTTTGCAATTTTTAGAGCAAATCGCCATCCGACGAAGCAGGGTTCCGAAAAAGGTGGACGGCTGATTACACTTCCTGTGCCACGATTGCTGCATCGCGATGCGCATTCCTGACTGCGAGGAGTTTTTGTGACGGAATGTAGTTGGCCACAAACTCCTTGCGGAATTCACCAAATGTTCCTGCTTTTAAATGTTCCCGAATGTCGGTCATGACCTTCAGGTACATATGACTGTTGTGCACGCTCAACATCCGGAGGCCCAGGATTTCATTCACATTCAATAAGTGCCGTAAGTATGCCCGCGTAAAGTTTTTGCAGGCATAGCACTCGCATCCCTCTTCGATCGGCCGAAAATTGGCCTTATTAAAGCCGGCTTTAATACTGATCGTTCCTTTAGTGGTGAATGCGGTCCCGTTTCGGGCCACGCGGGTCGGTAGCACGCAGTCGAACATATCCACACCGCGCGCAACCAACTCGACCAATTGCGCCGGTGTGCCCAGACCCATGGCGTAACGAGGTTGATCCTGCGGCAAAAAGGGCTCGGTGAATTCGATCGCTTTCATCATTTCGTGTTCGGGTTCGCCGACACTCACACCGCCGATCGCATATCCATCAAATCCAATCCCAACCAGTTTTTTAGCACAGTACTCGCGCAACGCGGCATTGCTTCCGCCCTGTACTATTCCAAAAACCAGTTGCCCTTCATTGCGAGGCTGTTCCTTGCATTCGGCTCCCCAACGAATTGTCCGTTCCACCGCTTCTTTCTGGTCTTTCGCGGGTGCGGTGTGAGGAGGGCATTCATCAAAAACCATTGCGATATCCGACCCAAGCACCTTTTGGATATGCATCGCTTCTTTTGGGCCGAGGAATAATAACGAGCCATCCAGGTGAGAGCGAAATTCCACTCCGTGCTCTTTGATTTTGCGAATCTTGGCGAGACTGAAGACCTGGAATCCACCGCTGTCAGTCAAAATCGGCAATTGCCAGTTCATGAACTTATGAAGCCCACCGGCCTGGGTGATGATTTCCAGTCCGGGCCGAATGCTCAAATGGTAGGTGTTTCCCAGCAGTATTTGCGTGCCCATTTCGAGCAGTTCGCGCGGATCAAGCGCTTTAACGCTGGCCTGCGTGCCCACCGGCATAAAAACCGGCGTGTCTATTTGTCCGTGGGGTGTCGTCAGTGTGCCAAGGCGCGCCTTGGACGAAGTGTCAGTCTGAATCAGTTTAAACATCGAAATTTTTTCCGAACGTTGGCTCAAGGTCGTTCGATCAGCCGCAGAGCAAAAGTACGAACCACTATCCTGGAGGAGTCGAATTTGATTTTCAATTTACAAATTTTTCCAGACGGGACGTTCCTTTTTTCTATTCGACTTCGTGTCAGGCCCATTCCGCAGTTGAAGGGTGCGAAAGTTCCGGTCATCTTCTGCTGCATGAGATTCGCGGTTCCGTCCGTATTCATAACCCTTTTACTCGCTTCGACTGGTTGCAATCACCAGGCCGAAGATCCGAGTTCCGCGAATTCGGCCCGCACGAATTCTGCCCCATTGGCGGTTCCTGAGGCTAAGCAGCCCCAGGGAAAGCTTCAAACCATGAAGCTTTATCTTGGCCCCCAGGAGATCAGCGCGGAACTCGCCATTACCTTGCCGCAAATCACGACTGGAATGATGTTTCGGACAAACATGGCGGAGATGGAGGGCATGCTCTTCGTTTTTGGACGGCCCCATCAGGCTCAGTTCTGGATGCGAAATACGTTACTGCCTCTTTCGTGCGCTTACATCGATCCTGAAGGGACGATCCTCGAACTTCACGATATGAAACCGCTTGATGAAACCGGAATTCCGGCGGTCACCGATCAAATTCAATACGTTTTGGAGATGAAACAAGGCTGGTTTCAGCGGAACAATGCGAGCACGGGCGCCGTGGTCCGGACACCTCGAGGAACCCTTCAACAGACATTTTTCGGGCATTAACCCGGTTTGATTCGCTCCGCAAATTTCGGACCGGGATGCTGATCCTTCCGTCCGTGCACGAAGGTTGCGGTCCATTCAGACAATCTACGCCCGAGAAGGCGGCAGGCGGCGTGCGATTCTTCACAGCGCGGTTCTTTAGCGGTCACTGCCCCATAATGCAGCGTCAATCCTTTTGCCGCGTAATCGGTAACTCCAAAGACCAGGAATCCAAAATTCATCAGCACTGTGAGGATCGACTGGCAGGCCAGCTCCATTCCACCACCCCAACCACCCGCAGAGCTGAAAGCGCAGCCGATCTTGCCATCAATATGCATCCAGTGCGGCCGCATGGTTTCGTCCCAGAACCGTTTCATTTTCCAGGAAAGGACCCCCATATTTGTCGGGCTTCCCACCGCAATTCCGTCGCACCAAAGGACATCGTCGGCAGTCGCATCGGCAAGGGAGCGCACGCGAACTTCGGTTTCGGAAACTGTACCGGCCCCTTCGGCAACCAGAGCAGCCATTTTGGCCACGTTGCCTGTGTTGGAATCATACAAAACCAGAATTCGGTTCATGGTGATTCGGAGAAGTGCCGGATCATTGGGTAAAACGGCGTCCAGATAACTTCCAAACGTTTTTGGAATAACCGCGAAGTCGTTAATCCGCCCGCGCCAGGTCCATCTCGCGCGTATAGTAAAGGATTCGGCCGCAGTTCGTGCAGTTCACGATTTCCTGCTCCCCCTGGCATTGGCGCACAATTTGAACGGGAAGTTTCATGTGACATCCGCCGCAGGTGCTGTGATCAATTCCCACGACCGTGCTGCCGCCTTTCTGCTTGCGCAATCGCCGATATTTGTCGCGTACGCCTTCCTCCACGGCCCCTTCCAGGTTCGTATAGTCGGTTTTTAAATCTGCGAGTTCCC
>JAQGOX010000607.1 GCA_028293365.1 Verrucomicrobiales bacterium
CACCATGCCCAGACCATCGCCATCACCGGACGCAGTTACCGGCTCAAGGACCAGCTGGCGGCGATGGCGGGCAAGGAAGAGAAGAAAACCAAATCCAAATCAAACGAACCTTCGCCCGCAGAAAGCGCGAGCTGAGGCTCAAAGTGCGCTTTCTGCTGCTTTTAATTCGACCAGGAAATACGTTGCCGGAACCAAAAAAAGAATATGAATAACCCCACCTCAGAGTGGCTGGTTTGAAGTGCCCGGTTACACCTCCAAACGGAGATTGGCGTTTTAAGATTCCGATTGATTTATACGGCGTAGCGCACAACATCGTTTCGAGAGACTATGACATCAGACGTGATTTTGGTAGCTGAAGACAATCCAGACGACGCTTTCATCGTCAAAATGATGTTCAAGCGCGCCGGTCTGCTGCGCACGTTGCATATCGTTGACGATGGCCAAAAGGTGATCGACTGGCTTTCGGGCAACGACAGTTTTTCAGATCGAATCAAGCATCCCCTCCCCGAGATTGTGCTGCTCGATCTGAAAATGCCGGTCAAAACTGGTTTCGAGGCACTTGAATGGATACGGAGCCGAAAACCGTTCGAGAAGCTTCCGGTTATCATTCTAAGTTCGTCCGATGATCCAAAAGATGTAAAGCGCGCGTTCGAACTCGGCGCGACAAAGTATTTTGTGAAATCCCCTCAATTGCAGGATGTCCTCGAATATTTAAGGACGAACTGACGCATGCGCCCCTGGTAATTCAATCCAAAAGCGACTTCCTTTGCCGGGTTCGGATTCCACGCCGACATTTCCCGCCATTCGCTCAACGCCTTTTTGGACAATGGCCAATCCGATCCCGGTACCGGGATATTTGTTCATGGGATGAAGGCGTTCAAACACCCCAAAGATTTTTTTCAGTCCTTCGGGAGGGATTCCAATTCCGTTGTCTTCAACCCACAGTCGCACGCGTCGGTCGCGCTGTTCAGCCCAAATTTTCAGACGAGGAGTCTCGCCCGGCGCTACGAATTTAATCCCGTTTAAGAACAGATTCGTGACGATAAGGTTCAGTGTCGGCTCGTAGGCAAAAACCGAATGCAGGTCGCCGACTGTGATTATTGCGCCTGACCTCTGAATTTCGTGGGCGTGAGTGTTTTGAAAATCCTGAACGACCTTGTTGAGGCTGACAGCTTCAAAATTTAGTTCGCCCCGACTCATTCTCGAATACGTGAGCAAATCATGAACAAGTTTATCCAGTCGTTCGGCCGAGCGGAGTATTCTGGTCGCATACTCAAGCCCAGCTTCGCCAAGGGAGTCTTTGTGCTCGTCAATCAATGCCTGCGCAAAACTCTGCTGAGCGCGCAGGGGAGATCAAGGTCATGCGCTACGGAGTAGCAAAATGTTTCCAGCTGTTCGGTGGTTTCGCGGAGAGACGCCGTTCTTTCCGAGACCTTGTCCTCGAGTTCGTCTTTTGCTTTTTGCAGCGACGCCTCGGAACGTCGCGCTTTTTCGAACAAGCGTGCGTTGTCAATGGCCACCGCCGCCTGGGCCGCAAGACCGACGATTAATCGTTCCGCTCGTTCAGAAAAGACCCCAGGCTCAGGATGACCGAAAAAAAGCCCCCCGATAACTTCTCCAGAACGCGATGTAACGGAAGCGGCCAGATAACTGCAAACAGGCAGATGTCCTTTCGGCATCCCGTGGTGAGGCGGCATTGTACCATAGCGCGGGTCTTTTGTTATGTCGGCTGAACGAACTACCCCCTCTCCTCGGAAGGTCGGGTTGAATATGGGGGTATTCCGGGGGAGTCCAAATTTCTCAAAAGCTTCACGGGGGGCGCCGGAAAGGCTGCAGAGCATGAACGATTCGCCCTGTTCGTTGATGACATTGTAAAAAAATGCGCCAAACTTTGCGCCACTCAACTTCGTGCCGGCGTCTGTAACTTGTTGGACGAGGCTTTCCAGGTTCAGCTCAGAAGCAATTGCAGTACCTGTCGCATTGAGCAGTTCGAGAATGCCTGTTTCCTCTTGAAGATCCCGCTTTATTTTTAGCGCATCTGATATATCGCGCGCGATTTTCGATGCGCCGACAATCTGGCCTCGGGAGTCCCTAATGGGCGAGATGGTCAAAGACACATCGAGATGCCGCCCATCCTTTGTTTTCCGAATTGTCTCGAAATGTTCGACTCGCTCACCATTGGCAAGTCGCCCCACGATTTTCGGCTCTTCTTCGAGCCGGTCATCGGGAAACAGTCGCGTGACAGGATTTCCAATCATCTCTTCAGCCGTGTAGCCGAACATTTTTTCCGCTGCCTTGTTCCAGCTTGTCACGATGCCGTCCAATCGCTTGCTTATGATGGCGTCGTCGGACGAGTCCACAATGGAGGCCAGCAAATGGCTCGCACGGGTCGTCGCCTTTTGCACCGTCACGTCCCTCGCGATCTTTGATGCTCCAATGATCTGACCCTGAGCATCTTTAATCGGGGAAATCGTCAGCGAAATATCAAGCAGCGTGCCATCCTTGGCCCGCCGTACGGTTTCGAAATGTTCAATGCGCTGACCGTTGCGGATACGGCTGAGCACGTATATTTCCTCGTCCAATCGATCGGGCGGAAACAGCTTTGTGATCGGCTGGCCAATCATTTCTTCGGCGGAATAACCAAAGGTTTTCTGAGCGCCATAATTCCAACTAGTCACGATGCCATCCAGAGTTTTGCTGATGATCGCATCGTCAGACGAGTCGACAATGGCCGATAATAGGAGGTTTGAACTCGTGGCGGCTTTCTGTGCGGTGATATCGCGCGCAATTTTCGAAGCGCCGATAATCTTGCCCGTTCCATCCCTGATCGGGGAAATCGTCAATGAGATTTCGATTTGCCGTCCGTTTTTCGCCTTTCGGATGGTTTCGAAATGCTCGATCCTCTCGCCTCTCGAAATCCGGGCAATCACGTTCGCTTCCTCTTGCAGCCGATCTGCCGGAAATAAACGGGTTATCGACTGGCCGATCATTTCTGAGGCCGCGTAACCAAACATTTTTTCCGCCGCCCGATTCCAACTGGTGACGATGCCATCCAGCGTCTTGCTAATAATTGCGTCGTCGGACGAGTCAACGACCGCTGCCAAAAGCATGCTGGCGCGCACCCCAGCCATCTGCGCGGTAATGTCCCTCGCAATTTTGGAAGCTCCTATAATGAAGCCTTGGGCATCCCGGATGGGTGAAGAAGTAAGCGACACAAGAATTACTCTGCCGCTTTTCGTCAGCCGCTCGGTTTTGTAAAGTTCAACGGGATCACCCCGGCGAAGACTTTGTAAAATCCGCTCCTCCTCTTCGTGAAGTTCTGGTGGAATGATTCGGAGAATGGATTGCCCAATCATTTCATCTGCGCTGTAGCCGAAGACGCGTTCTGCCGCCGGGTTCCAACTTGTTATGATGCCGCCAAGTGTCTTTCCGATAATTGCGTCATTCGAATTCTGGACGATCGCGGCGTATTCGGCTCGCTCCTGTTGCGCGAGGCGAAGCTCCGCGTTGGCCTCATCGGATTCTTGAATCTTCCGCTGTAATTCATCATTGGCTGACTGAACTTCCTCCTTGGAGGTTTGCATTTCCTCGTTCGCGGATTGCAGCTCCTCGTTCATCGACAGCAGCTCTTCGTTGGCCGATTTCAATTCCTCGTTTGAGGTTTCCAGCTCCTCGATGGTCGTCTGGAGGTCATCGCGGGTTGTCCTCAATTCGCCTTCCAACTGTTTGATGATCGGATGCTCCTGGCTTGTGAAGTCCTCCGTTGGCGCAAAACCCGCATGCTCCGCCAGCTTCAGTTCTCTGAACAAAACAATGTAAAGGCCGGTCTCTGGCCCCAGTTCTGTCAGCGGGCGGACAATGAGATCGATGTGCAAATTATCGCGTCCCCACTTAAGCCGCAGATTCTCACGAATGGCCTCCTTCCGGCTGGAAACAGCCCGATGTATGAGGGTTCGAAGTTCCAACCGAAGATTTTCCCTGGCCATCGCAACCAACTTGTTGTTCGGCGAACCTGCTGGCGGCTTGAGGAATTTTCCCGTGTCGCCCGCGAAAAAAACCACTTCACCCTGCTCGTTGATCACGACGCTCGCGGGCGAATATTCTTCGACGATCAATCGCTCAATCGAACGAGCCACATTCGGTTCCCGCAGGGGGTTGGCTGTCGCTGACGCTGCCCATGTCTGAAGTTTGGTGATCTGGCCAGGATCGATCATGGGAATGGCCGCCGCAGCGTGCAGA
>JAQGOX010000614.1 GCA_028293365.1 Verrucomicrobiales bacterium
AAACTTATTGAAAGCCTCGCGCATGATGTAAATACTTTGGTTCTCCAGTTTTGAAAGGTAATCCATATCCAAGAAATTGAGCTGGCTCAGGCCTTTCGGGCCATGAAGGTGTGTATACCGCATTCCGCTTTGTTGAAACCGATCCACCGTCCTGCCCGCTCGCCTTTTCCATCGGCGGATTTGCTTGTGCACGGTGCACAACCGATGGAGCGGAAACCTCGATCATGCAGCGGATTATAGGGAATCTTATGCTCGCGAATATATTCCCAGACCTGTTCTTTTGACCAGTTGGCCATCGGATTCAGCTTGATAATGTCGCGGCCGCTGGTGGTATCGAAGGCATAAATTTCGATGACTCCGATGTCGGAACGAGTGCTCGATTGTTCGCGCCTCAGGCCGGTTATCCAACAGTCGAGCTCCGAAAGCTTGCTCTGCAGTGGCAGCACTTTGCGCATCGTGCAACAAAGGTCGGGATCGCGCTTCCATAGCTCCGGCCCCTGAACGGCGGCCTGTTGTTCGACTGTCAAATCGGGCTCCAGCGATTCGATTTGGCAACCCAGAAAATCTTCGAGCCGACTCTTTAACGCCAATGTTTCGGGAAAAAGAAGTCCCGTATTGAGGGTAAATATAGGAAACTTGAAACCTCGATTGCGCGCGATGTGCATCATTACCAGGCCCGCACCCTGAAAGCTGGTGCCAATCCCCGCTTTTTCGCCAAAGGTTTCCCAGGCCCAGGCCAGAATCTCCTCGGTGCTTTGGATACCGAGGCGACTGTTCAAGGCTTGAACCTGGTCAGGAGTAAACATGGCGATCTATTAATTCTGTGCGACCGGTGTCTCAGGAAAAAGCACCCGGTTTGCCCAATCGCCAAAGCGTTCACCGTGCGTTCGCTCTTTGGCGAAGCGAGTGACCAGGGGCCGCAATTCGGTCACAATTTCCTCGTTTTTAACATTCTCTTTGAACAAACGATTCAATCGGGTGCTGCTTTCATTCCCGCCGAGGTATAGCTGGTATTTATTTGGAGCACGTCCAACAAAACCGATTTCAGCCATAAAAGGCCGGCCGCAACCGTTGGGACAGCCAGTCATCCGAATGATGATCTCTTCCGAAGGCAGGCCCACTTCGGCAAGCAACCCTTCGATTCGGGCCAGGACATCGGGCAAGGTGCGTTCAGATTCCGCCAGGGCTAATCCGCAGGTGGGCAGCGCCGGACAGGCTATCGAGGCCCGGCGAATGACCGTCGACTGGTTTTCCACATCGATTCCATGGTCTGAGAGAATTTGAGTAATCTCCTCCTTATGCTCAGAGGCGACATTCGCCAAAATTAAATTTTGCGATGGAGTCAAACGTACTTCTGTCTGAAATTTCTCCAGGATGGCGCGGACTGCCGATTTGAGACGGACGGCTTCGGTGTCTTTAATGCGGCCTGTTTCGACATAAAGCCCCAGAAAGTGCTGGCCATTAAACTGTGGGTGCCATCCAAACATATCACCCTGTTTCGTGAACGCGAAAGGACGGGCGGGCTGCAATTGAAAACCGACGCGCCGTTCCAGTTCTTCGCGGAACCACGCCACACCCCGATCTTCAAGAATGTATTTCAAACGGGCATGCTTCCTATTCGTACGATCTCCAAAATCGCGGTGAATCGTCAGAACCGCTTTTGCCGCTTGTTCAATCTGATCCGGGGTGACGAATCCGATGACATCGGACATACGAGGAAACGTTTCCGCGTTTCCATGGCTCATTCCTAATCCGCCACCCGCCAATAAGTTATATCCCAGCAGCTTTTCACATTCGATAATGGCAATGAATCCGAGACAATTTGTGAATACATCAATATCGTTTAAAGGCGGAATCGCGAAAGCTACTTTAAATTTCCGCGGTAAGTACGTTTTACCATACAACGGATCTTCAAAATCAGGCTCGGCGTCCGCAAGGCTTAGGGGCTGCCCCTCAACCCAAATCTTGTGGTACGCTGACGTTTTTGGGAGCAAGGCCTGCGAAAGCAATCGGGCATCATCCAACACCTGCTCTACCAGGCGACTCGTGGCCGGTGTAGAAGGGGCCATTACATTACGATTGACGTCCCCACACGCAGCCAGGGTCGTGGAGAGGGCGTCATTGATTCCCTTCATTAATTTCCCGAGCCCACTTTTTACTATTCCGTGAAATTGAAAGCTCTGTCTCGTCGTAATTCGCAACGTATTGTTTCCATAGGCACTGGCAAGGTGATCGAACACAAGGTACTGCGATGCAGGGACGATCCCGCCAGGAAGCCGACCCCGCACCATGAAAATGTATTGCTTGCCCGCCTTTCTTTTATCGCGGTCATCCTGTTGATAAATTCCATGAAACTTCATGAATTGCGTATCGTCATCGGAAAACCGATCGACAGCGGGATCCGCGAGAGTTGCCCCAATATTTCCAGCAAGAGTCGGATTTGCCTCTTTCAAAAGCTCATTGTGGGAGCGCTTTACGGGCGATTCAGCCTGTGTAATCATAAGTAAACTACTAAAGATACGTAAGTATTCAAACCAATTTGAGGCCTGTCAAATATTTCTTTTTGGGTTTCGACAGGTGCCCGTTGTCGACGCTCACGGCATCGATCATTAAAATATCCCACTTTCGAGCTGCGGAACAACTCAGAAATAGGACTTTTATCAATCCCCGCAGAAAGATGCCACAGGGTTTGAGACTGTCAGGATAATAAAAACCTGCAACTCCTTACGGGGGGGGGATGGGCGGATAAACCATTTCATGCGGAGGAATTTGGGCCGCAGGATTACCTTGATTCCCGGGGAAACCGGGGTTGCCCTGGTTCCCGAAAGGACCAGGAGCGTTTTGTGTTGGAGCAACTGGAGGAAGGCCATAGGCCTGCCGCGTTTCCGCTTGTTGCCTTCGCATAATAGCAATCTGCTCTTCCGCGTTCATGTCAGGCTGCGGCGTAATACCATTTGCTGGAACCGCCAGCGTCGGCGCTGCCATCACCGGCGCAGGACCGCTCATTCCGCCGTAAGTAGGAGGTGGCTGCGTACGCAACGATCGCGACGGAATGGTCCGCGGAGTGGAGGTCGTATTGTTCATCGGACTGGGAGTAGCCGGATGTCCCGCTGCGTTAGGCAAGGGAGCGGGAAAGGCGTTCGGCTGGCCCGGCAGGCCCGGTCGTGCCCCCGGCGCTGGAACGGCCGCTTTCGCGGCCGGAATGCCGTCGGTCGCAAACGTCATAAGCTTCTCGCTGCCATTGTAGCGGACCTTAACGCTCTTATTTTTTGGATCGATCTGAAGAATCTCCAGCCCATCTTTACTTTGGCCCTCGGTAAGCGAGTAATAAGCGGGAGATTTCGCATCTTTACTCATCAAATAAGCCCTTTTTGGATTCGCGGGAGCTCCGATACTTGTAAACCCAGTCAGATAAAATTCCAGCTTGGGAGGCTCGTTCGTCGGAGGGGGGGGCGGAGGGGGGGGCGGCTTCAACCCGAACGGATTACGTTCGACAATTGTCTGGTAATCGCGTGTAGAACTCCGCGATTCAATAGCGGCAGCATACTGCAGCGTCCCAAAAATGGCGACGAAGCAAAGGGCTCCCCTCATACAATTAGCGCGCATGGCGAAACAGTATCGCATATTTTTCTAAACACCAGCCCGCGATATTGGTTGCGCGACCAAACCGTTCACGACTCCCTATCCCCGGTATAGGCAAAACCGGTAACCTGATTTCCTACCGTCGCCTGATTTCGCAGGTTCGCACAGGACCTAGAATCGAGATTGAACCGCGCATCCCTTTTATGAACACATTGCATCATCATTTGGCAAACGGGCTTGAACGTGAAACCTGCGCGCTCGCCTGGCACTCTGTTCCTGCAACCGTCGATACACCGATTAATCCAACACAGGCGCTTGAGTCGGTTTCGGTAAGCCGGCACTGGCGCCAACCGTTAGCGGTGCGTCCGAGTCAGCCGTTGCGCGCTTTAGAGAGCCGTCCCGGGGAACTTCAAACCGAATCGAAATTGCGTACTTTCAAAAACCGCCGGATTTTCGCTCGCCAAATCGGATGGGATAGCTGGGACAAACTTTCCGAATTGTAAACACCTGTCGCGCTCCGGTGATTTTGAGACGCCGACTTTTCCTCTCAACAAGCAACCTCAAGTTAGGGGCATCCTCCGGGCAATCTCCCTGCGTAATTTCGTCAAGCCCTCGAATTCCGGTGGGACACTTCGGTGGCGCGATTCGCTCATCGCTTTTCTCGATACTTAAATGCGATTTTTCTGTCACGGCGCGACGATAGAATTTTTGTTTTGCAACTGTTGATAAGCCGCACCCCTGAGAAAATATTCGGCGTTTTCCCCGATATTTTCTGAGGAGTGCAGTAGAAGTGCGTGGTGAAGAGGACTTCGGAATTGGTTGCCGCCGATGTTCCGGCAGGCTAATTTGAAACGGAAGCCTTCGAATCACGCAATACTGCTTATGCTAAAATTATCTGGCAAGGGATCGATCACCACATGCGACGGGATTACGCGCAGAGATTTTTTACAAGCCGGCACGCTGGGAGCCATCGGCCTGTCGCTTTCGAAATTTGCGGCGTTGCAGTCCCTCGGAGCGGTCGCAAAAGGAAACGATGAACGTTCGGCAATCATGATTTTTAATCTCGGCGCACCCAGCCAGATTGACACATGGGATATGAAACCGGATGCACCCCGCGAGATCCGGGGCCCGTTCAAGCCAATCAAAACGAACAATCCAGATATTCAGATTTCAGAGATTTTTCCGCTGCACGCGAAAATCGCGGATAAATTTTCGCTCGTTCGCACCTGTTACCATACCGCGGCGGCGGTGCACGACACGGGACATCAAATGATGCAGACCGGCCGGCTTTTCACGGGTGGCGTAAACACACCCCATGCCGGATGCGCTTTGGAATTCTTAAAAGGGAGGCGCAACGAATTGCCAGCGCATGTCATGCTGCCGGAGTCGATGGGCCCGACCGGCGGAAATCTTCCTCATGGGCAGGATGGAGGTTTTCTGGGAAAAGCCTACGACCCGTTTGTATTGAATTCCGATCCGTCCAAAAAAGATTTCAAAGTTCCCGACCTTTTGCCTCCCACGGAAATTGGCGAAGCGCGCCTCGAACGCCGCCGGGAATTACGGCATGTGGTTGACGATGCAGTCCGAAATTTCGAAGGCAATCCAGGCGCACAGTTGATGGATAGTAACTTCTCCTCGGCTTACCGGTTAATGACCAGCGTCGAAGCGCGCGAAGCATTCGATCTTTCCAAAGAAACAGAGAAAGTCCGGGAACGCTATGGGATGACGCGGTTCGGGCAAAGCTGCTTGCTTGCTCGAAGACTGATCGAGGCAGGGGTTCGCTTTGTCACTATCAATACGTTTATAACGGTCTTCGATGAGATCACCTGGGATATCCACGGTTCCAAACCGTTCACCTCGATCGCAGGCATGAAGGATATTGTAGCTCCGATGTATGATCAGGGTTACAGCGCATTGATTGAAGATTTGTCGCAGCGCGGAATGCTCGATAATACCCTTGTTGCAAATTTGTCAGAATTCGGACGCACGCCAAAAATTAATCCAGCCGGCGGACGCGACCACTGGCCCCAGTGCTGGACCGTTTACTTTGCTGGTGGCGGAGTCAAAGGCGGACGTATTATCGGCAAAAGCGATGAGATCGGAGCCTATCCGGTCGAGCGTCCGGTGAAGCCAGGCGAAATCGTGGCTACGATTTATCGCAGCCTCGGTTTAAACCTTGAAACGCATTTACCCGGTCCGAATTCCCGCCCGTATCCCCTGGTCGATTTCGGAACCCAGGCAATTAATGAGCTTTTCTAACTCCCATTCGATGCATCCATGAGATCACTGTTTCTCGGCCTCTTGATCAGTTTGCAGATAGCGACTTCCCGCGGAGGCAGTCTCGAACTTCTGCCTGCCGGCATCAAACTTAATGGACCCGCAGCCCGGCAACAGTTGCTCGTCGAACGCGCCGGCGTACACGGATTCGAGGGCCAGCCGACGAATGAGATCACGTATTCCTCAAGCGACACGAATATCGTACGGATTGATCGCGGCATTCTCATTCCTTCCAAAAACGGGACTGCGATCATTAAAGCCAGTTGTGACGACGGCGAGACCAGCTCGGAAGTCACTGTTACTGGAATGGAACATTCGTTGGAATGGAGTTTTCGCAATAATGTTCAGCCAGTTCTGGCAAAAGCCGGTTGCAATGCCGGAGCCTGCCACGGTGCTGCAGCGGGTCAGAACGGATTTAAACTTTCTTTGCGGGGATACGACGACGAAGGCGATTACAATGTCCTCACCCGGCAGGCACTGGGCCGCCGCGTTAACCTTTCCGATCCGGCTCGAAGCCTGATGCTGCTTAAGCCGTCGGGCAGTGTTCCGCACAAAGGTGGCAAACGTTTCGAAATTGGTTCTCCGGAATACAAAATTCTTTCCGAATGGATCGCCGCTGGCACGCCAGGACCAAAAGAGAACGAACCCCGCATCGCGCGAATAGAAATCATTCCGAACCACGTCATCCTTAAAAACGGAGCAACCGAACTGCTTAATGTGCGCGCCTGGTTTAACGACGGTCACTCGGAAGATGTGACTCGATGGGTCAAATACACCGCAGCGAACGCTTCCGTCACACAAATCGATGACGAAGGCAAAGTGAAAATCATTGGAAACGGTGAAGGTGCCATCACTGCCTGGTACTTAAGCCGAATCGCCATTGCGCACATTACAGTGCCTTACACCAATTCAGTTCCGGACGAAATTTTTGCGAAAGCGGGTCACCGCAATTTCATCGACGATCTGGTGCTGGAAAAACTGAAGAATCTGAACCTGCCACCTTCACCTCGATCGAGCGATTCTGAATTTATCCGGCGGGCATTTCTGGATACAACCGGAACCTTGCCAACCCCGGAAGAAACGACAGCGTTCCTGGCGGGCAACTCACCCGATAAACGCGACGATCTGATTGAAGCATTGCTCAAGCGCCCCGAATTTGTCGATTACTGGACCTACAAGTGGTCGGATCTGTTGCTGGTGAACAGCCGCAAACTCAAACCTGCGCCGATGTGGTCCTATTACAATTGGATTCATAACAATGTCGCCGCGGATACTCCCTGGGATGTTTTCGTGCGCAAGCTTGTAACTGCTCAGGGTAGTTCAATCGAAAATGGCGCCGCGAATTTCTACGTGCTCCGCGAAGACCCGCGCGATATGGCGGAGACGACTTCCCAGGCATTTCTGGGAATGTCGATCAATTGCGCAAAATGCCACAACCATCCCATGGAAAAGTGGACCAACGACCAGTATTACAAGATGGCGAACCTCTTCGCGCGGGTGAAGATGAAGAATGGGGCGGCCGATGGGGAAACCATCGTCTTTGCCTCCGCTGCCGGGGATGTCG
>JAQGOX010000619.1 GCA_028293365.1 Verrucomicrobiales bacterium
CCCGGCAACTCGGTCTGCCCTGGAACTATCGGCGCTATGTCGCAGTCTATGTGAATGGAAATCGAAGGGGAACATTGATGGAGGATGCCCAAACGCCAGATGCGGACCGAATCAAAGAACAATTCCCCAAAGATTCCGACGGGTTTCTCTACAAACTACAACCCTGGTTTGAGTTTGATGCCGGCGGGAAAGGTTTTAAGAATATGTCCTGGTGCACGCTCAATGCATACACCACAGGTGGTCAGAAAAAATTGGCACGTTACCGCTGGAACTTTCTTAATCGCCGAAGCCCGGATTCCGCAAACAACTATACCAACGTATTCGCATTAATTGATGCGGCCAATAGCTACCGATCATCTTCGTATGTTTCGAATATGGAATCGCTCGTGGACATGGAGGAGTGGCTGCGAATATTCGCTATCGAACATGCTGTCGGAAACTGGGATTCATTCGGAGCTCAGAACGCGCAAAACATGTACGGCTACAAACCTCTAAACGGAAAGTGGACTCTGTTCATTTGGGATTACAATATTGTACTCGGGAACAGCGGCTCATGGGGGCCGGATGGTGGCAATTTGTTTGCGTATAATGGTGCGGATCCGGTGATGGGTCGAATTTACGCGAATCCAACTTTTCGACGCGCCTATTTGCGTGCCTTTAAAGATATCGCGAATGGTCCCATGTCCAATACTAATGCAAACCCTGTGCTGGATGCAAAGTATGCCGCGTTTCGGGCCAACGGAGTGACAGTCACGGCCCCGACCGCAATCAAAAGTTGGATCACAACAATGCACAATTCGCTTCTGACGGCGCTTTCTAATGAAGGCGCGAACGCACCTTTTGCGGTGAGCAACGGTAATGGAGCGGATTTCACGACCAACCAAAACTATGTCGTGATCACGGGCACCGCCCCGGTAGAGGTTAAAGAAATTTCAATCGACGGAAGTTTCTATCCTGTAATCTGGACCAGCGTAGCCAACTGGACAATTGATTATAGCCTTCACGAAGGAACGAACTCACTGGAAATTGCCGGATTCGATTCGCATGGAAATCCAGTTCCAAACGCAACTAAAACGATTCACGCAACCTACCAAGGTCAACCGCTCGACCCAGCCGTGAACAATGTTGTCATCAACGAAATCATGTACCATTCACCGACGCCCGGCGGGAACTACGTTGAGATTTACAATCGCTCAACGGATACCGCGTTTGACCTTTCAGGTTGGCAGTTGAAAGGCCTCGGCTTCACATTTGAAAATGGAACAGTGCTTGCGCCCGACGCCTATCTGGTCGTTGTGGAAAACCTGGCGATTTTCGATGCGATTTACGGTGCGGACATACCAGTTGCCGGTGAATGGAGCGGAACGTTAAACCCGGCCGGTGAAACCCTGGAACTGATCGAACCTGGTGGCGCAGTCTCCGCTGAGACGAGCATTGCGAAAGTTAAGTTCGAAAGCACTCTGCCCTGGAGCCAGGCAGCGAATGGATTCGGCTCATCGCTTCAATTGGTGGATGCGAATCAAAGCAATGACCGTGTCGCGAACTGGGCAACGGTTTCAACCAACTCCGCGCCTCAAACCCCGCAATGGCAGCACGTTTCAATTACTGGAATTGCCACCAAGTCGATTCTTCTCGTGGGCATGGTAACTTCAGGGGACGTGTACATTGACGACCTCAGTCTTGTCGCCGGATCGGTTCCCGAAACAGGAGCGAACAATTTGCAGAATGGTGATCTCGAAAGCCCATTGACGGGTCCCTGGACCGTATCGCCGAATATGGCCAACTCCGAAATTAGCACCGGTGTCTCGCACTCAGGAAAAGCCAGCCTCCACGTTGTTGCGACCAGTGGCGGCCCTACCATCGGCGCCGCTATTTGGCAAAACACTGCCACGCTTCAAACCAACGCGACCTACACGTTAAGCTACTGGTACCTGCCAAGCTCAAACGGAACGTCGTTGCTGATTCGCTTATCGGGAAGTTCGCCGAATAGCGGACACATTTACAGTTTGCAACCGTTTCCACCGCCGATCCCATCGAGCACACTTTACACGCCTGGCGCGATAAACTCCGTCCGCGCAATTCTGCCCGCGATTTCACCGGTCACGCTGAATGAAATTGAAACGGTAAACACAACCGGGTTGGCGGATCACAACGGAACGCGCTCTCCCTGGGTTGAACTGTACAATCCTGGCGCCAACACCGTCAGTCTTGCCGATTTATATCTTACGGACAGTTATACAAATCTCAATCGGTGGTCATTTCCTTCTACTGCCTCACTTCCGGCAGGTGGCTTTTCCATCATTTGGCTGGATGGCGATGCCGCGAAAACCACGCCAACCGAGTTGCACTCGTCTTTTCGCCCGCCTTCAGGCAGCGGTTCACTGGCACTCGTGCAGTTACTTAACAGCGCTCCAACCGTGATCGATTACTTAAATTACAAGAGTTTGACAGCTGACCAATCATACGGGTCTTTCCCTGACGGATCGTTCGAAGGCAGGCGGGTTTTCAATAATCCAACGCCGGGATCGAAAAACATCGGCTTTACTCCTATACGGGTACTCATCAATGAATGGATGGCTGGAAATAGCAAAACGATAGTCGATCCGGCGGATGGATCGTTTGCAGATTGGTTCGAGCTGTACAATGCGTCAAATGAAGTTGCTGATTTGTCCGGCTACTATCTGAGTAACTCGACGACGAACAAGACACAATTTCGAATACCAAATAGTAAGGAGATTACCCCCGGCGGTTATTTGTTGATCTGGGCCGATAAGAATACGATTGCAAACACGAACGAGAACGATTTGCACGTGAACTTCAAACTCGCAAAATCCGGAGACACGATTGCTCTTTTCGACCCAATCGGAACTCTCATTGACGCGGTTTCGTTCGGCGTTCAGTCCGACGACATAAGCCAGGGGCGTCTTCCAGACGGCGCAGGCGGCGAGTTTAGTTCCTTTAGCGTGTCGACTCCGGGAGCATCCAATTCAACTTCTGGCGCGGAGTATATCATGGTTGCGGCGACAATTCAGGCAGGCGCAATCGTACTGAATTGGAATTCTCAACCAGGAAAAGTTTATGAGGTTCAATCTAAAGAATCCCTTTCCGACTCGACCTGGCAGTCACTTCCGCCTATCCTGGCCGTGACCTCCATTACAACCGTGACGAACCAGGCAGGATCCGGAGCAGAACGCTTTTTCCGTATCGCGAGGATAAATCAGTAAATTGCGAAAGCCATTCTCAAACGTGCGAATTCGATCACTTGGCCTTTACACATTGAAATACATTCTATCGAAGCCCTTTTTTAGAGCAGCCGGATTAGTGGTTTTTTTACTCCTGTGTCTGAGCCCAATCGACGCGTCTACCCCTTCTCGGGACCGAGAGTCTCACGGCGCCTCTTATACGAATTATCACGATCCGTCAGGGCCATGGTCAATTCACGTCGTTAAGATCGACCGTTCGGTTCCCGGCACCGAGATTCGGTCGTTGCACGCTCACGATCGTGCCGTTGGACTCGAGACTTTGAGCGACCAGCTTAAAAGGATCAGGCCAGCGGACGGTATTCCAATAGCCGGCCTTAATGGCGATTTTTATCAGCGCGATCGAGCTTTTGCAGGTGATCCGCGCGGCCTGCAGATCGTGGGTGGAGAATTGATCAGCCGACCAGTAGGAGGGATAAGCTTTTGGATTGATTCCAATAAACAACCCCATATGGCTGCGGTTATCCCCCGATTCCATATCAGAACGACGACTGGACTCCTTCTTCCGTTTGGATTGAACGAGAATCCGACCACCAACCTTTTGCAATTGTGCACCCCATCCTTTGGTCCATCAAATTACACTGCGGCGGCACGCGAACTCGTTTTGGAACCGCCTGACGGCTGGAGGCGACTCGAGGTGGGAAAGTTTTACATCGCGCGGGTGAAGGAAATCCGTGACCGAGGCAACGGACCGCTGAACGCAGGTACACTTGTTTTGTCCATACCTCCCCAATTGCTTAATAACTTCGCTTTAGTTGGAACGGAAACGTCGGTTGGAATTTCCACGAAAACGTCTCCCAATCTGCAAGAGGCGAAAATGGCTATTTCCGGTGGTCCCATCCTGGTCAAGGCGGGAAAAGTTCAAAAGATCGATCCACCCAAAATAGAGGATTATGAATTTACAACCATGCTGGAACGCCACCCTCGAAGTGCCATCGGTTGGAACGATCAGAACTATTTTTTTGTCGAAGTGGACGGAAGACAAAAAGAATCGGTCGGAATGACATTGGACGAATTTGCCAATTACCTGAGAAGGCTTGGGTGCCGCGACGCGATGAATCTGGATGGGGGTGGTTCCGCAACTCTTTGGTTTCAGGGAGCTGTCAGAAATCATCCATGCGATGGCTTCGAACGTCCGATCGCCAACTCGCTCGCAGTTGTCCATACGAATCGGTGATGCGCTCTTCACACGGACAGAATCCATTTATACCCTTGACCGGCCCGACGAACCTGAAGGCGACAGGCGCAAAATATGCTGCTCAAGTGATGGAAACCGGTGGACTGCTTTTCGCCGTCGAAAGCCACTTCAAAAATGCGTGAAAATACTAAACCAACGCTTCGTCTCCACGCATCTGCTCGTTGGTCTGCTCACCGGGCCCCATACCGAATCAACCGTCACGGAAATGTCCGAAGCAAATGCCCCATTTTATCCCTCACAAAACAGGAAAATGACCCAGCCGCGCATGAATCGATCGGATCGCCATTCCCCTGCCCCAACCGGCCGCAACCGAGCGGAAATCTTAAACGCTTTCCGGCGGAATCGCGCTCTACCATATTTTTTTCTTTTTATTCTGCTCGGATTGATCGAGCCAAAACGATGGTGCTGTTTCGCGGCAAACCGGAGTTCTGATGATTCACTTTTTGCAGCGGGCGCAATTCGCACAATCCGAATCGATCTTCCAGATTCCCAACTCGCGGCGTTGCGCCGCAAACCTCGGCACAACGTCAGGGCGACGATTCGCGAGGGCTCCATGGAGTTTCGGGCTGTCGGCGTGCATTTGAAAGGATCCACTGGGAGCTTTCTACCGATTGATCAGAAACCAAGTTTTACCTTGAATTTCAAGCAATTTGGCACAAATCAGGGATTTCACGGGTTACACAAGATTCACTTGAACAATTCAATTGAAGATCCCGCGTATGTGAACGAGAAAATCGGCAGCGAGCTTTTTAATGCTGCCGGAATTCCCGCGCCGCGTGTCACTCGTGCGTTGGTCGAACTGAACGGCCGGGCACTGGGCTTATACGTGCTAAAGGAGGGATTCGACGATGATTTCCTCGACAGCCATTTCCACACAAGAAAAGGTGCCTTGTACGAACCGGTCGGCGGAGGCGATATCGATGGCCGGATGACCCGACGTGCAGGAAATCAATCGGACCCAGATCCGTTTTGCTTGTTCCGATCAGCAATCAACGAACAGGATCTCGAAAAGAAATGGACACTGATTGAAAAATCAGTCGACGTCGACGAGTTCTTAACCTTTATGGCGCTGGAAGTGATTCTTTGCCACCGCGATGGATATTCCATCGCTCGAAATAATTTTCGATTATATCACGATCCATCGACCCAGAGAGCTCTACTTCTCCCTTATGGAATGGATCAACTATTCGGAATTCCGGACCTGGCTTGGAATTCCCATTTCGGCGGAACCCTGGCCAGAGCGGTAATGGAAAACGTGGAAACCCGCCAGAAATACCGGGCGCGGCTGGATGCTGTTTTTGACAAATATTTCATTGTCAATGAGTTAACGACTCGCGTACGAGACGCAGCCGCCGAACTCACTCCATTTCTGCGTCAAACCGAATTGGCGAGCGTACGGAATGCGTCGGAGCTGGTTTGCACGCGGATCGCCGCTCGAGCCTCTTCGCTGAACGCTCAACTCAACCTAGCCGAATTGTCGTTGCTCCATTTCGACCGAGGTATTGCAGCCCTTGTCGACTGGCTTCCAACAGACGCTGCAACGGCCTTATTAATCGATCAACCACTTCTGCGAAATGGGCATCGTTCGCTGCATATAGTGGCAGAGCCAGGAACAACCGCTTCCTGGCGAACCCAGGTAATCCTGGAACAGGGGAAATACTCCCTGGAGAGCTCGGCCAGAATTTCAGGTGTCAAAAGTAAGACGTTCGGCCGAAATCAGGGGGCTGGGTTGCGGGTCATCAATACAGAGTCCGGTCCTTACAGTTTTCTTGGAGATTCCGACTGGAAAGTATTGAGAATTGATTTTTCGGTTGAAGACAAAACAAAACCGGTCGATCTCGCCTGCGAATTAAGGGCTGATGCCGGAGAAGTCTGGTTCGATCTCAATTCGGTCCATTTAACCAAGCAGGACAAATGACAAATTGGCACCCCTCCTGCTACAATTTCATTCGCCCAAACAGCAGAACTGCTGCATAATGTCTTTGTGCACATCGGTGAAAACGGGAGATTCTTTAACCTAACATCATGAATAGGAAACCCAGGTCCGGCGCTTTCACCTTAATTGAGCTGCTCGTTGTGATCGCAATTATTGCCATTCTTGCGAGCCTTCTCCTCCCCGCCCTCAGTCGATCCAAACTGAAAGCGAAGCGCATCACCTGCGTTAACAATCTGAAACAAGTCTCTTTGGGATTTCGGATGTGGGCTAGTGATAACAGTGATAAATTTCCCTGGCAACTTGCTCCGGATAAAGGGGGAACTCTGAACTCTCCCGATTGGACCAGCAATTATCGGACTTGTTCCAACGAATTCAAAACCCCTAAAATCCTCGTATGCGCGGCGGATACATTAAAACGAGCGGCGACTAACTGGCCTTCAATGTCGGGGGACGCGCATATCAGTTATTTTTACAGTCCGAGCGCAACAGAAACCAAACCCCAAACTATCCTCGCTGGCGACCAAAACGTGCTCGGCGGTGGCGGTGGTCTTGATCCCACCTGGACACCTTTCATGGGAACTTCTATTGACGCGGCCTGGGACGCAACCATGCATGTTCGCAATGGAAATCTGGCTCTGTCGGACGGAAGCGTTCAGCAGGTACCGACAATCACATTGCGAAATCAAATCAGTTCCGAACTCGCTTCAGGCTTGACCAATGTAGTTTTCTCGAAACCGCGCGGTATATTTTAATTTCCATGCGAACATCGATTTCCCGCGACCATGTCTAAGAGTACACGCCTGCGCCTCGTAGGGCTCGCCGCCATTTTCGGATCAATAGCCTCGATTTTTCTTTCGATTTCCGGCTTTCCGCTGAGTTTCCCTTCAGAACCGCATCGTTCTATTGGAAAGCTGATGGCTCGAAAATGCCTTTCACTTCTGGGACCTGGCGGCCAAATCCATCTAATTGTTCGGGACACAAAAGCCTTCGAGCAACCCGCCGCCGATCTACAGGAAGAAGCTTTCGATCGCGAGATTAGAAACTCTGGATCGACAATAGCATCGGTGACTCGTTTGCAATTGAACCCGCTCCGACCTTTGGAAATTCCTCCCGGCGATTTATTCCAGTTGATCCGAAAAGCAAGTCCGTCGAGCGTAATCGTGTCGTTCATGGGAGCTCCGTTCCTGCCAGCCGATCAACTTCGAAACCTGGGGCCAGCACATTGCAAAATCGTCGCTTTTTGTCCTGGAGAAATTTATAAACAAACAAACCTGAAAGGCTTATTCGAAGCAGGCCTCCTTCATTCCGCGGTGATTTCGAAACCGCCATCGAGATCTCTTCAACCCGCAAACCGGAATTTTGAGAATCTTTATCGCAGCATTGATTCGGGAAATCTTGCGGACTTGCCCACCCGCGAGGCCAGCGCGCTTTGACTGAATGTTAATATTGATTTCTCCACGTCATAATAAATCGAAGCCGAAAAACAACTGG
>JAQGOX010000623.1 GCA_028293365.1 Verrucomicrobiales bacterium
TGGTTGGCGCGCCCTCGATGAGCGTGGTATCCGCACTTGAAATCAAACTAATTGAATCCGAGAGCGTGCAAGTGATCGAACCGAGCCCCAAAGCAATCGCGAGAACACCGCGCCAAACCCATTGGGAGTTTTTCGGACTCACACGCAAGATTATTTAGCCGGCTGACGGCGTGATTAAACGATTGGAACCTCTCCAATGATCGGAGTGGGAGTCTTCTCGATGGTCGAAGTTCCGCCCGTCTGCAGCTTTTCGCGGGAGTCAACGTAACCGGGGATGATTCGATTCAACTGTTCCTGTGATGCTCCTAAATGATCACGAATGAGTTTGCCCAAAACTGAGCGATAATCGACGGCTCGTTTGAGATAACGGCTCGACGCACCCAGCATTGAAGGATTAGCGCTGCCGCCTGCCACCCAGGGCACTTTATCCGAGGGAGATCCTCCAAATAAACCTGGTTGTCCCGGGATTTTATTGTAGCCCTTTACGGCGCCGCCTGCCACAAACATGACGTTCGCTTCGGCATGATCGGTTCCCTTGTCAGAATTCTCGATCGTTGTGCGCCCGAATTCTGAGAGAGTCACCACCACCAGATTGTCCCAGGTTGCTTTATCGTGATATTGCAAAAAGTATTTGCGGAGTCCGTACATCGCCCAAGCGATGCGCTTTTGCAGGTTTGGGTGGGATCCCGTCGTTGATCCCTGATTGCTATGGGTATCGAAACCGCCCAGCTCAGTACCCGCGACCATTGCGTCGGTTTTATTCAAGACGATCGCCGCGGCTTTAAGATTGTTGAAAAAGGAATAGGCGCCCGTATCGACCACGTATTTGGTCGGATCGTTCGCGTGTTTCGCATAGCCACCGTTTTTGGCATTGGACGTTGGAAACAGCGCGTACGGCGCATCGCCATCAGTCGCGATATCATCCACGTAAGTGTTGCCAGCATCCGAGAAGTCGATACTGGCAAAAATGGATAGTGTATCCGACAGATTTTTATATTGAAGACTGAGAAGACTCCGATTCCGCTTGTCAGCAAAAGGAAATTCGTTGGCTGCACGCAGTGACGCGTCTGCTTTGTTATTACCGGCTGCCGTATCCGGAATGCCCCGTAAATTATACCGCGTCGGATCGGTCAGATTGGTCATGGCTGCTTTCGAACCGCGCAACGAGAGCGGAAGCCCGGATTGAATGGAGACACCGGTAAGAGGCGCTGTATTGGCCAGTCCTGATTCCAAAATCGTCCGATAAAATATGCCGTCTTTGGAAAGATTATTGTTGGGGTTTCCATTTTCCCAATAGTTCTGGGAATCAAAATGGGATCGGGATTGATTGGGATAGCCTACCCGGTGAATCAGTGCGAGGTCGCCCGCATTGTAAACGGGCGCGAGGAATTTCAGGCTTGGGTGCAATGCCGAAAAACCATTCCCAAGGCGGATGGCGTCGGTGTAGCCAAACGTCGGGTCCGCAGGAGCTCCAGTTGGGAAATCACAAGGGATCCCGCTCGCGCTATAGTCGGTGTTCAAATCTTTCTTAATCCCAATCGTCGGACGGCTGGTCGCATACAAACTGTCCTGGATCGGTATTACGGAATTTAATCCGTCATTTGCGCCGCGCAGGAAGATGAAAAGCAGCTTCTTTCCGTTTCGACCGAGCATGTTGGTCGTGGCATCTTCCGCAAGCGCGCGTTTTACCACCCATGGTATGTCCACCAGGCTCGAAATGGCTACGCCCAGGCCAAGCTTCGCACTGTGATCCAGAAAACTTCGTCGAGAGATAATGTTCATAGTCGAAAATTGATTGGTTCCCTGCAGGTTATTGTTCCTCGAAACGTTGCAAGGTCATAAGCATTCCGACCATGCCTCGAACCCGGGAGTCGTAGTTCGCTGTGGTATTTGCCAGCAAATCGAAAGGGGATGAAGCAATTCCATCGTCTGCGGTATTCAGATATTTAACAGCGTCCTCCTGGTACAATTCCAGATTGGCGCGGCCTTCTCCAGGCCAGAGCAACTGAATAAAGAAACCCGATACCGCAATCGCATCATTCCAATTGGCAGCGGGCAATTTGTTCTTCAATAGCCGAACCGGATCGGTAACGCTATTGCCCGCGTCCGATTTTGCCGCCTGACCGGTCGGCGTGAGCAATGACTGCACAAATCGAAGGCGCTCGGCAAGCGTGCCCGCGCTGATCCAGGCTGGCGCGGATTCCGGATATCCGTCTGGCTCGGCTCGGTCGAAAAGGCTCATGGAACCCATTCTCGCCATGGGAGCTTTAAGGCTGTATCCGTCAGTTTCGGCGGTATAGGTGCCGTCGCTATTCAGTGAACGCAATGCCCGCACGGCGGCGGCCGTAAACTCGAATGGCGTCCTGACTTTCTGCATCGATCCCCCGTGGCTTCGAAACAATTCGGATTCAAAAATGGTTCGAAGAATCTGACGAATCTGACCTTTTGGATTGCCATTTTCCCAGGCTGTCATACAGGCACGGACAAGCTGTCCTTCCGAAGACAAATTAGGATCTGTAAAGTCGTATCCTATTGCAAAGTCGTCATGCACGAAGAGCCGGCAGAGTTTGACGCTTAAAAATTCCTGAGCGAAAGGTTGATCCGCGATATGCCGGAGCACCTGGTATCCATCCTGGATGGAATTGGTGGTTGTGCCATTATTCAAGATCAATTGATAAGGACGATTGGCATAGGGAGGCCCGAACCGAGCCGGCACTACTTTGTTCGGGAAAAGCGTTTTACTGGATGTGTTGTGACTGGCGCTTTTGTAATTGAATGCCCAGGCCCCAACCAGGTTTGAGATCGCACTATTTGTTGCTCCAGGGATTCGGACCGTGGATTGCGGTGCAAACGGCTGATCGAATTGATTCGTTAAATCCACCAGACGGATCGTCCAGCCTGTCCAGGCTTTGGACATAGTGGTGATGTCCGCCTGATCATATCCGTTATCAACTCCAAATGTGAACAGTTCCAGCAACTCGCGGGCATAATTCTCATTTGCGATATTCGAGCCATTCCCGGTGCTGCCCACGGTGTCCAGATAGATAATCATGGCCGGACTCTCCGCGCTGATCTTAAGGAGATCGTAGAATGTGCACTGAGGATTCAAAAGGGCGGTGCGCCACCGCTGTAACTCCGCATATTCGGTGCTGGTAGCGGCGGCATCAATCGCGCTTCCGTCATAATAACGATCGAAATAATCACGGGTTTTGGAAACCTGGGTCACGAAATGATTATCGATGAATTGCAGAAGCGTTTCGAGAAGCTGCTTTTTCGAACGGACTGCGTGCAAAACATGCCACGCGCGCAAATCATCGATGACACCTGCATGGCTTGCCAACCGGGTTCCGAGGGTATTCGGCGCGCTGGTGATCCCGCTTCCCGAGAGCCGCACGGTTGCGCTGGCGAAATAGTTGCTGCCGGGCAGAAACCAGTAGCTTAGGGTGTAAGTGGAACCCGATTTAAGGCCAGTCGCCGTTTGCCAGACCGACGATGCCTGAGTGGTTCCCGGAGATGTGGAAATCAAATGGAGGGAGTTGGCCCCGGAATGGGCTGCAGAACTCGTGATTTCAGAATTCGTGAGATTCGTGGATACAGTGAAGCTTCCGGCCAACGGTTGTTCAAAATCGCCGTTTTTAATTAAATTGACTCCAACTTCCGGCACCGTTCCAGCAACGATGCGCACATCATCAATATATGCATCGCCTACTTTGTTCAGGTAAATATACAAAGTTTGCGATGACGCGGTCCCGGTCGCAGTCACGAATTGCCAGGAGGTTTGATCCACCACGCGGTCGATATCCAAATTCTCGACAATCGATTCCGGAGCCAACTGCTCGTTAATATAAGCATCGGGACCGAGGCTGTTTACGCGCTCGAGCTCATCTGGGGTGGGCCCGTAGCCGAGACGATTCAGCAACGTCGCATTCAACAATGCGTTCGAGCTCAACGGATTGATTTGAAGTTGAAAAAACTTTGAAGCACTCCCGAGATAATTGGTCCAGATGAATCCATGGCTCTCACCAGTCGTATCAACCTGAAACGCGCTGTCGAGGCCGCTGCTGCTCAACACATTAAATTGCTCAATCGCCGGGAGCAGCGGAAACTCAAGGGTGGCAACACCGTTGGTTACGCCTAACTGAATTTCTGCCGGTGGAATGTTATCCTGCGCGTTGAGCGTCGCGATCGTGCCAGCCAAAATAGCGGCATACAGACGAGAAATCGGCAAAGACATGTGTTCTTGGTTGAGTTTCGGCCTTCAGAGTAGCATGGAATGTGCCATTGCGAAAGCGAGAATACGTATTAGTACGAATTAACGGAGAGAGTTTTCGGATCGAAGTTTTATTGGCGGTCTTCGAATGCGGGGACTTCGAGTGTGAAGTGGGTGGCGTGCGGTGGATAGAATGGAAAGAAGCATCGTTCGGTTCGGCCGAGGATCGCATTTTAAAGGATAGGGCACTGTCTGGATGCCCGGTGTGTTTTCGCTCCTTTATTTTTTTTCCATGTGTTTCTTTGTACTTTTGTGTGTTTTCGGTGTGTTTACGGGCTTTTTTCGCGAAGCCGCAGGTGTGTATTGGCTGTGTTTTACCTGTGTCGCGGGTGTGTCAGGCTGTGTTTTTTACTCAGTGCATGGCGAGCAGTGAATGGTGATAGATTGTTCTGCCGATAGTGATCGTATCGTTTTCAAATGGTTCTTTCCTGACTCGCGATAAAACGAGGCTTTTTTACGCTGACCATCGATCACGAAGCAGTCCGGGCACATACCAGAACTGGCGGGATCGGCGGTCGGGCCAATTTTAATTTTTCAGGCCATTCCACATTATTCGGAATGACAGACAGCGGTTCATATGTTGCTTAAGGTTATAATTACAAAAGACGATGGATGCGTCAAGTAATGATTTGAGTTCGGATCTGGCGGTCTGGTTGAGTCGTTTAAATTACCATGGTTGCGGTCTTTAGCCCGTTGCACGGAATCCAATCCAGGAAAATCACGAACGAGGTGTCGACTAAAATCAGCCGCGGACAAGGGCCGGAGTTGTGGTTGGTTTAAGGCGAATGCTCCATGCAACGCTAAGGAAAACAAATGAGTGTCCTCACCACTTGAAACGTGGCGAGCAGGTCCACTACTACAATTATTTTGAAACGGACCGTTGCTGCCGCTGTTTATTTTCGGGTTGAAGAAAAACAGGTCATTATCGCTTACTGCGGGAAAATGTTTTCCTGAATCGCTGGTTGGCCTCATCAACCGAAAAATGCGTGAAATCCCAGCCATCGCCAACCCATTCTTTCACGATGCGATCGACAATCTCATTCCGAGATCGTTCTGGATTCTGGATTGCCTCGAACACAGCCATCAAATTCCGCGGCCCGCCGCAGTCCTCCAGCGGGTTAGCGCCTGCGCCGTCAATGCATCGGGGATATGCGATTCCGGACAGGGCAGGTTCGATCTTCTCGACCCGAATCGTATGGCTCCAGCAATCGCCGAAATCGAAAATGAAAATGAATTTTGCTCCTGCCCGTTTTATCAGCTCACCAAGAGACGGAATGGAATCTTCATCGTCATCCTGAGTCTTCGGAACTGACTGATACCAGCCAAACAATTCGTCCATTGCTTTGCGATGCTGATGCGAGTCAAGCTTTTGCTTATTGATGGCGCGTTCCCGGGCATAGAAATCCTGCTCGGGATCGAACCGCGCCCAACCATTAGGCGTGCCGTATCGACGCTGCTTAATGTTAAATTCGCACCCGTGAGTGAATGACCATCCGAACGCGCACCGGATGGCTTCGGCAACGAAATCCAACGGCACATCGCTTTCGATTTCAATCCGCCGCCAAATTGGCGGAAAGACCTGGTCCAAAGAAACATTTAAGCGATGGATGGTTGAGGCATTCTTCATAGAAGGTGGTTGTTCGGTCGTTACTCTGGTTTTTGTTTTTGACCCGTTTGCCACCATTCCATTTCAGGAAAATCTGCAACTAAGTACCCACGTAAAACTCACGAAATTTCACGAAAAGTGACCCGCCTTTTTTCCGATGCGGTGTGTTTCGTTAGTCGAGGGTTTGGCACCCATTCAGCGCGCTTTCTCCACATAGGATTCTAACCGGGGTAATCGTCGATGCTCCTCGGACTCCCGGCGCGTTGTGGGGTGCATCATTTTGTAAGCACGACATGCATGGCGGCAGAGCTCGCACTGTGTTCGGTGCATTTGTATCCCAGTTTCAAGAGATCAATCCCCGCGAAGAGGCTCTCCCCGCTGCCCAGGATCACCGGCGAAATGGCAATATGTAATTGGTCAACCAACCCAGCTTGAAGATATTGCCGGATCGTCGCCGAACCACCACCGAGGCGCACGTCCAGTCCGTCAGCCGCCTCCCTGGCGCGCTTCAAGGCGGCGTGGATACCGTCAGTGACGAAATGAAAGGTCGTGCCTCCGTCCATCTGGATCGATGCGCGGGGATGATGCGTGAGGACAAATACCTCCGTGTGATACGGCGGGTTGTCACCCCACCAGCCTTTCCATTTGTCATCCGGCCATGCGCCGCGCATCGGTCCGAACATATTGCGCCCCAGAATCCACGCACCGATTCGGTCCGAGCCTCGCTCCGCAAAATCGTTGTCGAGGCCCGTTGTGCCGTCGGCATCGCCATGCATTTTTTGAAAAGCACGCGTGGGGAAGAACCATTGGTGCAGGTTGATTCCCCCGACGCCCAGCGGGTTGTTGATGTCTTGATTCGGACCGGCGCCAAACCCATCGAGTGATATCGTAAAACAATGAACACGTAACC
>JAQGOX010000669.1 GCA_028293365.1 Verrucomicrobiales bacterium
ATGCTAAAACCACATCGAGGTCATGGATCATCAAATACAGGACAACGCCAATATCGGTGCTCCGAGCCGGGTACGGCGAGAGACGATGCGTTTCGATGAAGCGCGGTTCGGTGGCCACGGATTCGAGGTATTTGAAAACGGGATTGAATCGTTCGACGTGGCCAACCTGGAGGACGGCCTTATGCTTTTGCGCCAGTTGGACAAGCTCAGCCGCCTGGTCCGCCCGGTCGGTCATTGGTTTTTCGATCAGGAGGTGCTTCCCCAGCACCAATAATTGTTTGGCGATTTCGAAATGAGTGTTAGTCGGAGTGACGATGCTGAACGCGTCGGATGAAACTGCTGCTTGTTCGAGTGAATCGAACATAACGGTCGAATACTTCTCCGCGAGTTTGCGCGCGGTCTCACGCTGGACATCGTGGACGCCCGCTAATTGCACGGTTCCGGCTCGAACCATGTCGGCGTAAATGCGCGCATGCTCTTTCCCTAAAGAGCCAACGCCCAAAACCGCAACTTTGATTGGTGGCAACATCGCAACTCAAGGTTAAGGCGCGTGAGCCAAACTTCAAACCTTTTGGGTTCGGGGGCTGTTTTCCGGAAACGAGCGCACGCCAGAAACAGGCCTGTCCTGCGCTTGAATTCGAATCAGCGCGTGGTCTTTTTCGGCAAAATGGATTTCTCGGCTTTCGGGGGCTTCGGAGTTTTGAACGCGGACCGCAGGAGCCAATGATGCTTCAATCCCTGAATCATTTCATCCGTATGGGCGATTGTGGTCGAGATTCCGGTGACCAAATTCGAATTCGCCTGAACCTGGGCGTTCAGGTTGCTGGTGAGGTTTGCGACATTTTCTAATGTTTTGTCCAAACCGGTTGCGACGGTCAGAAGCGTAGTATTGGCCGAGTTGAGGGTCGTGGTCGCGGTCTTCAAAGTCCCATCAGCATTGGCGAGGGTCTGAATGAGTTGCGCGTTCAAATTCGTGGGAATCAACCATTCCCCAAGAGAACCTTTCGGATTCTTGAGTTGGGTGGTGATGGTGGTCAAATTAGTAATCGCGGGCCGTGCGCCCGCCAGCAGCGCATCCGCTGTCGCGGTCATATGGGCCGCGTTTGAAAGAACCTGGGCGAGCTGATTCGTGAGATTCAAAATATTGGGCAAGGCAACTTCCACCTGGTTGGCCAACGCTTCCATTCGACCTGCCAGGGCAGGCGATTCGGCTGCCAGCAACCAGTAAGGAGAGCTGGTTTTTGTGTACAATTCATATTTTCCCGCTTTGTCGTTCCAAACACCTGTCATTTTTTTGCTTAAGTTTTTAGGGTCACCGATTCGCACCGTTGATACGCCGTTGCGTGCCAGTGATTTCAAGGCGTCCTGCGTCAGGGGCTGGAGGGGGACGGTGATGTGATTGGTTGCATTCAGATTATGCTCTTCGAGAAAAACCTTGCTTCCCAGGTCAGGCAGGCCTTCGGCCTCTGCAGGCGACATATCGCGAATCTGCATAAAAATATAAGTCGGAACCCCATTGGTTCCTTTAGTGACTTCCAGACCGCGTTTTCCCAGAAGGTCTGCGCTCGCGACGCGTGCCAGCGACCCTTCTGTCCACATATACCCATAATAAGGGTCCTGAATCTCGAATTCGACGTAGATGTTGAAATAGCGATCTTCCGGAGGTTGGGCATCGATTCTGGTAATGGCTCCGACGTCAAAACCCATCATTCGGACGGGATCACCCACTTTCAAGCCGGCGGCTGTGTCGATGAAGGTAAAGTACCGTGCTTTGGTCAAAAACCATCCTTTGCGGGCCGCGGTATTATAAAGGTAATAGGCGAAGCCCGCAAGGAGGAGGAGTGTCGCGATGCTTACAAAAACCCCGACGGCGCGCTCAACCCGGCTAAGTCGGGTCCGAAGTTGTGGAGTTAAGTCCTGGACTGGCATGGTGGTTAGAGGCTTACAGTTCCTGTGTCCGCGGCAAAATCCGACGCGAGCAATTCGCGCAGAATGGTCTCCTTGCTCTGCTGCAATTCTACACGGCTGCCAATCGGCAACCACTGTTTTTTGTGGATGACGGCAAATTGATTTCCCTGGTCGGTCCATGGGCGCAGGTCGTCGGTGGCAACAACAAGCGTCAGTTTGCGCCCATTTAATTTAGGGTGGCCCGCCGAGAGTTTCGCCAAAAACTCGACCCACCAATAAGTCTGGCGCGGATCCATGCTGGTGAGCGGATTATCCAGAAGGAGAACCTCCGGGTTGAGTGCCAGGGCACGCGCGAGCCCAATACGTTGGTGCATATTGCGGACAATCGAATTCGGTTTCGAATCCGCGTACGCTGTCAGTTCCGTCAATTCGAGCGTCGCCTGCACCTGAGCAGATGCTTCCGCGGAGCTGCAATTGCGGTGATAGCAAATCGGCAGTGCGAGATTTTCGGCGACCGTCAGTTGATTGAATAAACGGCCGCCGTTTTCAAAGACCATTCCAATTCGCAGGCGGATCTGCACCAGTTCGTCCGGATGCAAATGCGCCAGATCGCGTCCAAACAGGAGATGCCGCCCTTCGGTCACTTTTTGCAGCGCGGCGGCTGCGGCCAGCAGATCGCTCTTTCCCGCTCCGGGGAGCGCGCCAATGATCCAGTAATCAAATGGATTCACGACCCAATTCATACGCTCGAGCACGATTGATTTGTTCAGCGATTCAAGCGCCGGAATCGAGGCATCGATAAACTCGATCGGAGGGTTCGAATTCTGCTCTGGTTCCAACCTATGCATGTTCAAAGGAGCAGATAAACCACGATAAAAACCGCGTCCAGAATGACACAGGCTATGACGCTTTCCACCACGGCGTTGGTAGTGATTTCGGAGACCTCCTCGAGTCGGACGGGGCGGGCCAGACCCTGATAGCAGGTGACGACCGCAATCACGACGCCAAAAGAAAGGGTTTTCAATGCGAGCAAGAGAAAATCCTCCCAGCGGAGCGAGTCTGCAAGCTGGCTGAAATATTCGCCCGGACGGAGCGGGACATCCTGGACAAATGCAAAGAGGTAACCGCTAACAAGCGCCATGATGATTAAATAGACAGTGAGGCAGAAAATGGAAAGAGCGAGGCCGAGCACACGAGGCATCACGAGATAATGAATGGGATCGATCCCAAGTGCTTCGAGAGCTTCGATTTCTCCCAGTGCACGGCTGGTGCTCAATTCGATCACGATCGCTGTACCAACGCGGGCGAGAACCAAAAGCGCGGTAACGAGCGGACCGAGCTCGCGCACGACCACGCTGACCATGACAAGCCCCGCGTACTTCTCGGCGCCGACTCGCTGCAAAAGCGAAACAGTTTGTCCAATGATGACCAGGCCAAGCGCGAACGCGAGAAAGCTGATCATGGGAAGCAATCGAATCCCAGCGCGGTGAA
>JAQGOX010000687.1 GCA_028293365.1 Verrucomicrobiales bacterium
GGGAACGCCTTACTGATCAGACGGCGGGATAAACTACAATGCCTCACGGTTCTTTGCGTATTTGGCGGCGTTGTTCGCTCGGTCAGAGACCGTTAACAGGTATCTTCTCTCGCTCACGCCACGTGAAACGTGATAAACCTTGCCAAATCTGCAAATCTCACGTGAAACGTGATAAATCTCGTGACTCACTGTAGCCTATCCCGCCGTCTGATCAGAAATGAATACAGCGCGTCCGTGCCTCTTTTGCGCGCTGCCAGGGAAGGTCGGATCGGCTCAGTGCGCTCGACCCACCTGGGTGATTGGACAATTCGTTACGCCCGGGCGAACGGCCCAGCGGTCCGTTCGCTACCTGCGCGTTCGAAAGGCAGGGCGCCGACCGCGTTTTTGTCGCGGGTACAACCGCAGACCTCAGTCATTGAACTCGCGCTCCGTTCGAATTTCATGGCAAGGCCGCTTCTATCGGCCTGTTATGCGGCAAGCGGGTGGGGGATGCCGCAGGCGCAGGAAATTGCGCCTTTGTCGATGCCTTCGGACTTTGGCGCGGCGTCGGGATCGTAATCCAGATTAGGACCGAGCCAGCGTTCGAGCGTTTGCAGGTCCATTCCTTTGCGGAGGTGATAGTCGAGAACCTGATCACGACCGATTTTTCCGACGCCGAAATATTTGGCTTCGGGATGCGCGAAGTATAATCCGCTGACGCTCGCTCCGGGCCACATGGCGCAGCTCTCAGTGAGTTTGATTCCCGCGTTTTTCTCGACGTCGAGCAATTGCCACAAGGTCTGTTTTTCGGTGTGGTCGGGACAAGCTGGATATCCGGCGGCGGGACGTATGCCGCGATATTTTTCGCGAATCAGTTCTTCGGTGGAAAGATTCTCGGTTTTTCCGAAACCCCATTCATCGCGCGCGCGTTTGTGAAGATACTCAGCGAATGCTTCGGCAAGGCGGTCGGCAAGTGCTTTCGCCATGATCGAGTTGTAGTCGTCATGGTCTTTCTGGAATTCAAGGGCGAATTCGTCGCTTCCGTGACCGGTGGTGACAGCGAAGGCGCCGACATAATCATGCAATCCGGATTCTTTCGGAGCGATATAATCGGCGAGCGCGTGGTTGAACTGGTCTGCCGGCTTGTCCATCTGCTGGCGCAAGGTGTGAAACTTTGTGAGCAGTTTCGTGCGCGTGTCATCGGTGTAAACTTCGATATCATCGCCAACACTATTGGCGGGGAACAATCCGTAAACGGCGCGTGCCTGGAAGCGCTTTTCTTTGACGATGCGCGCTAAAAGTTTTTGCGCATCATCGAACAGTTCACGTGCTTTCGGGCCGATCTGTTCGTGCTCGAAAATGGATGGGTAGCGTCCGCGCAATTCCCAGGTATGAAAGAAGGGTGACCAGTCGATAAACGGCGTCAGTTCTGAGAGAGGGAAGTTTTCGAGAACCTGCACGCCAACGACCGACGGTTTCGCAATATCACTTTCTTTCCAGTCAATTGGGGTGCGGCGTTTGCGCGCGGTTTCGAGATTCAGTAGCGCTTTGCCCGGCGTGCCCAGGGCGTGTTTGCGACGCAGTATTTCCTGAGCCTCGGCGTTTTCTTTGGCGAAGGCTGGTTTGAGCTCCGGATTAATTAGTTGTCCCACGACACCGACCGCGCGTGACGCGTCGAGAACGTGCACGACTGGGTTCCCATAACCGGGCGCTATTTTAACCGCGGTATGCGCGCGACTGGTGGTGGCGCCGCCGATCAATAAAGGGACCTCGAATCCCTGCCGTTTCATCTCCTTTGCCACGTGGGCCATTTCATCCAGAGAAGGAGTGATCAAGCCGCTCAACCCGATCATGTCGGCATTGTGTTCTTTGGCGGCCGCCAAAATTCGATCCGCTGAAACCATGACGCCGAGGTCGATGATCTGGTAGTTGTTGCAGCCCAGGACCACGCCAACGATGTTTTTGCCAATGTCATGGACATCGCCTTTGACGGTGGCCATCACGATCTTACCTTGCCCTCCGCTCGCGCCGCTGGAAGCTTTTTCGAGCTCCATGAATGGGAGCAGATAGGCTACCGCTTTCTTCATGACGCGGGCGCTTTTAACCACCTGCGGCAAAAACATTTTTCCAGATCCGAAGAGATCGCCCACGATGCTCATTCCGGCCATCAGCGGCCCTTCGATGACCAGGAGCGGGCGAACATATTTTTGACGAGCTTCCTCTATATCGAGGTCGATGAAATCGACAATCCCTTTCACCAGCGCATGACTCAACCGCTCCTCGACCGTTCCCTGCCGCCAGGCATCTTCAACCACTTCGACTTTATCTTTCGCCTTCACGGATTCAGCGAATTTTATGAGGCGTTCGGTGGCGTCCGGGCGACGATTCAGAAGTACGTCTTCAACCAATTCGAGCAGATCTTTGGGGATCTGCTCGTAAACTTCGAGCATGCCCGCATTGACGATGCCCATATCCATGCCGGCTTTGATCGCGTGATAGAGGAAGGCCGAGTGCATCGCCTCACGCACCGGGTTGTTTCCCCGGAATGAAAAGGAAATATTGCTCACACCACCACTGACCTTGCAGTGAGGCAAGGTGGCTTTGATCTCTCGGGTCGCTTCGATGAAATCGACTGCGTAATTATTATGCTCCTCCATTCCGGTCCCGACCGTGAGGATATTTGGGTCGAAAATAATATCCTGTGGAGGCAAGCCGACCTTCTCGGTCAGCAGTTTGTAGGATCGGGTGCAGATTTCCACTTTGCGGGCAGCGGTATCTGCCTGGCCGGCTTCATCAAAGGCCATTACGACCACGGCCGCGCCGTATCGCTTGACGATCCGCGCCTGCTCCAGGAATTTTGCTTCGCCCTCTTTGAGACTGATTGAATTGACCACTGCTTTTCCCTGGATGCATTTCAATCCGGCTTCGATCACCGACCAGCGGGAGCTATCGACCATGATCGGCACACGTGAGATATCAGGCTCTGAGGCGATCAAATTGAGGAACTTCACCATGGCCGCTTCGGAATCGATCATTCCTTCGTCCATGTTGATGTCGATAATCTGCGCGCCACCTTCGACCTGTTGGCGCGCGATGCTTAAAGCCTCGTCAAAATTGCCGCCGAGAATGAGTTTCGAAAATTTGGGAGAACCGGTGATATTGGTTCGTTCGCCGACATTGACGAAATTGGTGTTGGGCCGGATCGTGAGCGCTTCGAGTCCGCTCAAGCGGGTGTAAGGCTCCACTTTAGCCGGTTGCCGCGGCGGAACATCGCGCACGGCTTTGGCAATGGCTCGGATATGATCTGGCGTTGATCCGCAACAACCGCCCACCACATTGAGCCACCCATTTGCGGCGAAATCACGCAGGTCTTCCGCCATGATTTCGGGTGTTTCATCGAAACCGCCGAAGGCATTGGGCAAACCGGCGTTGGGATAACAACTCACATACACTGGAACAATGCCAGAAAGCTCTTCGATGTAAGCGCGCATCTGTTTCGCGCCGAGCGCGCAATTGATGCCGACGCTGAGCATGGGCATGTGCGAAATTGAATTCCAATACGCTTCGACCGTTTGCCCCGAGAGCGTGCGCCCGCTGCGATCGGTGATTGTGAACGACACCATCAAGGGCAGGCGTTCTTTGCGATCTTCAAAGAGCTTGTCGATGGCAAAGAGAGCCGCCTTCGAATTCAACGAGTCAAAGACCGTTTCCACGAGCAACACATCCGCCCCGCCATCCATCAGGCCGCGTGCCTGTTCATAATAGGCAACGACCAGTTGATCGTAGTTAATTGCGCGAAAGGCTGGATTATTGACATCCGGAGATAAGGAAGCGGTTTTGCTGGTGGGCCCTAAAGCGCCTGCCACAAAACATTCCCGGCCTGGATTTTCCTTCGTAAATGTTTCCACGGCCTGTCGGGCATTGCGCGCACCGGCGACGTTCAGCTCATAAGCGAGCGACTCCATGCCGTAATCGGCCATGGAAATGGTGGTTGAATTGAAAGTGTTCGTTTCAATGAGATCGGCTCCGGCCGCGAGGTATTGTCGATGGATTTCCTGAATGATCTCGGGCCTGGTGAGCGAGAGCAGATCGTTATTGCCTTTGATGTCCGAAGGCCAATCTTTAAATCGCTCGCCGCGATAATCGGCTTCTTCCAGTTTGTAGGTCTGAATCATCGTCCCCATTGCGCCATCAATGATGGCGATTCGTTGCTTTAACAACGCTTCGAACGCCCGGCCTCGAGCTGGAACTGGAATAGAATTGCCGTTACTCATGCTATAATCCTCGTTGAGAACACAGACGGAATCCTACACGAGGTCGGCGGATTTCTGCAACTTTAAAATCAACGTATCTGGATGCGTTGATATGAGCTCTTTTAGTTTCAGGGAAAACCCTAGTTGAAAACACCCTATTCCGCGCGAAAGTAGTTCTGGAGAACGTCTTTAAGAATTGTAAGTCCGTTCGAGTTCTTTAACGGAATTAATCCCGAGATCGATAAGGCATTCGGGAAGGAAACGAACTAGCAAAAGGGAAAAATATGCCACGAGGAGATAAGTCAGCCTACACCGATAAACAAAAGCGCAAAGCCGAACATATCGAAGAGGGATATGAAAAACGAGGAACGAGTAAAAAAGTAGCCGAGGGACGGGCCTGGGCGACGGTAAACAAGGAGGATCACGGCGGGAAAAAAACTGGTTCGGGCCGGGGCAAAAAATCGACCACCGCTTCGAGTCGTAAAGGCGGGAAAATAGGAGGCAAAGCTCC
>JAQGOX010000694.1 GCA_028293365.1 Verrucomicrobiales bacterium
GAAAGATCAGCCGCTATTCGTATGCGCTGGACGAAGCTTCTAAAACGATGCTTGCTGAAAGCAAACTGGCAAATCCGTCACTGACGCTTCGGCCCGGGATGTACGCCACTGTCCAAATCGGTATTGAACGAAAAGAGAACGCGCAGCTTTTACCCACCGACGCGCTCGTCCTGGAAAAAGCGAACGCGTTTGTCTTCCTGCTCAAAGATGGGAAAGCCAAAAAAACTCCGGTCAAGACAGGGTTCAACGACGGCAGTAACTTTGAAGTTTTAAGCGGAGTCGGTCCTGGTGACTCTGCGATTCTAATTGGAAAGCGAACATTGAATGACGGCCAACCGGTCAAGGCTATGGAGGCAAAATGATTCGGCTCCGCCTGCGCTTCCATTTCCTCCCAGTCCTGGCCTGCGTCGCGCTTTGTGGAACGAGCGGTCTCACCGGCGCGGGCAGCCTTCCCGGTTCCCCAAGCACGACCACGAACACTCAATCCGAGATCGACCTGCCCACGGTCCTGCGGCTGTCGGGAGCTCAAAATCTGGATGTACAGATCGCTCGAGCACGCCTGAGCGAGGCAAAAGCCAACCGCAAAAGCGCGGTGGAACAGTTTCTTCCCTGGTTCGCGCCGGGAATTGCTTATCACCGCCGCGATGGTATGGCACAGGCGGTACCGGCCGGAACCGTTACGGATACCCATTTTGACTCGTATGCTCCTGGAGCAACTATTTCCGGCCAGTTAGTCCTGGGAGATGCGATTTATGAATCACTGGCGGCTAAACAATTGGTTCTGGCATCGGCACAGGCGCTGGAAACCCAGCGACTCGATTCAACCTTATCCGCAGTGCAAAGTTACTTCGATCTGACAAAAGCGAAAGCAATTGCGGATGTGCTCCGGGACGCGGTTGGGATTTCCCAGGATTATCAAAATCAACTGCATGAAGCGGTGGGCGCCGGAATCGTTTTTAAGGGGGATGAACTTAGAGTTCAGACGCAGACGCAAAATTATCAAATTTCTCTGCGCCAGGCGCTCGAACAGCAGCGGGCACGATCGGTGGCCCTCTGCCAGGTATTACATTTGGACGCCACCATCGAATTGACTCCCGTGAAAACGGATTTAGTGCCACTGATGCTTTTTCCCACCAACGCAGCCCTGGACTCCCTCGTCCAAAAAGCCCTCCAGCAACGTTCAGAATTAAAACAGAGCATCGCTCTTACTGCCGCCGCTCGCGACGCGAAAAACGGCGCGATTTATGGGCCGATGGTTCCGACCCTGGGAGCGCAGCTATTCGCAGGTGGATTCGGCGGCGGCCACGACAACGGCCCGGGAAATTTCGGTGCCGCTCAGGATTACCAGCTTGCCTTGAGTTGGCGCATTGGACCGGGAGGCCTTTTTGATTTTGGCCGCCAGGACGCACGAAAAGCCCGTCTCTCCGTCGCAGAGCTGAATGATACGAAATTAAAGGATGCCATCGTCGCTGAAGTCGTGGCCCGCCAAAATAACGTCCAATCATTGCTTGAACAAATTACACTTGCTGAAGCGAAGGCAGCCACAGCCAGCGAGATGTTACGGCTAACCCATGAAAGAAAGCAGTTCGGCGTCGGCATCGTGCTCGAAGACATACAGGCGCAGCAGGAATTCACCAAAGCCCGGTCCGATTACCTCAGTGCCATCGCTGAGTTGAACAAAGCGGAATATGCGCTAAATCGCGTGGTAGGGAATCCAGCCGGTGGAGAGAATACAGAAAGAAGCGTTGCCGAGCCCGCAAGTCTTCCAAAACTTAACCGCTAATACACCGACGAAGAGTCCGCGCCCTGCCGGCACCCTTCCGTTTCCCCCTTCTTGACACAACGATTCCGCCCTAGTATCCATTTGGTTACTTACTGTGTCGTCAAAGATTAAAACGAGAAAGCGCGCCGCCGTCTCCAATCAAAGAGATCCAGAACGAACGCGAGCGCGGATACTTGCCGCGGCGCTCAAGGAGTTTTCGGCAAAGGGCCTGGCAGGAGCGCGGGTCGATCTGATCGCGCGTCGTGCATCGATCAACAAACGGATGCTTTATCATTACTTCGGCAACAAGAAGGAGTTGTTCCGCGCCGTGCTGGAGCATAAAATGGCCGATCGCGCCCCCTGGTTAACTGCGGCCCCTGAAGATCCGATGGAAATCATGCCCTACTGGTTCGATCTGATCTGCAACGATACCGATTGGATACGCCTCCTTGAATGGGAAGCTCTGCAGGAGCCGGTAACGAAAATTGTCAATGAATCCAAACGCCGCAAAACGCTTGAGAAATGGGTGGATCGGATCGCGGCAGGGCAAGCCGCCGGGAAAATATCCAAAGTTTTTGATCCTCGGCACGTTGTGCTGTCCATCAGCGCTATGATTGTTTTCCCACTGGCCTTTCCTCAACTCACAAAGCTCTTGACCGGCCTTTCGATCGCTGACCCGGAATTTCAACGTGATCACCTCGAATTTCTCAGTCAATTCGCGGCCGCAATTCGTTCACAAGCCAGTATAAACCATCCCTTGAATCTCTGGAAAAAGCCTCTATCGGCCAAAGCAGAAAAGTAATGAAGCATTTTTTAATTTTGAACGGAAACCTCGGCTACTGGGTGTCGCTCGCCGCAGCGCTCGCCTTGACAGCGAGCTGTTCTAAAAACAAATCCTCGGCGGATGCGAAAAAGGGAACCGCTGTCGCACCCGTTCCAGTTGTCATCGGCAAAGCCATTGAACGCAGCATGCCTGTTCAAATCCGGGGGATAGGCAACGTTCAGGCGTATTCCATCGTCACCATCCGCTCGCAGATCACCGGCCAGATTACTAAAGTCCACTTTCGCGAAGGCCAGGAGGTGAACGCAGGCGACGCTCTTTTCACGATCGATCAACGGCCCTTTGCCGGAAAACTCCAGGAGGCTTCAGCGAATCTCGCTCGCGATGAAGCGCAAATGCAAAACGCGCGCCTTGAATTTGACCGTGAGAAAAAGCTCCTTGCTTCATCACTCATCTCACAGGACGAATATGACAAAGCGGATGCAGTATTAAAGGCGCTTCAGGCCACTGTCCTCGCAACCAGAGCCAGCGTTTCCAATGCGATGTTGAACCTGGAATTCACCACCATTCGCTCACCCATCACTGGGCGCACCGGTAATTTGCTCGTGCACAAAGGTAATATCGTAAAAGCGCCCGATGATTCGCTGCTGACGATTAATCAGGTGCATCCCATTTACGTCTCCTTTTCAGTGCCAGAACAAAATCTTCCCGAGATTCGCCGCCGCATGCAGGAAACCAAACTGAGCGTGGAAGCCAAATATCCGAATCTGGCGGCAAAGCCGCCCCTCGGGGAATTATCCTTCATTGATAATGCGGTCGATCCGACCACGGGAACGATCCAACTCAAAGCAACGTTTCAGAATGTTGATAATGTTCTCTGGCCCGGTCAGTTCGTCCAAACGACCCTGTTGCTCGCCGAAGAATCCAAATCCGTTGTGGTCCCCTCGGAAGCGATTCAAAACGGCCAGTCAGGATCCTTCCTCTTTGTCGTAAAACCCGACGATACCGTGGAAATTCGTGATGTGGTTCCAGGGATCGTCGAAGATGGCCAAACAGCCCTTCTCAGCGGCGTCAAAGCCGGTGAAACTGTCG
>JAQGOX010000696.1 GCA_028293365.1 Verrucomicrobiales bacterium
TCAAAGTTACCGTTCAGCAGCGCAGGCGATTTACATTTTTAGCCAAACCGACCCTTATTCAGAACGGTCCCGAACCGGTCGATGCTTCGGTTCCGTGAACCTCTGGAAAACAAATCGATCGAATTGAATTTCGCAAACCATGCCCGGTCAAAGTCTCACGAGACAATCGGAATCGGCGGCGGCTCGAGTTTTTAGCACTATCTCCGAGATTCGAAATATGTCTTCAATCGTGATCAGATGCGGCGTTTTCAGGTAGATCGATTCCAGAAAGTCGATGAAAAGAGGCTTTACCTTCGGCAGGTCTTTGATGCTCGTTTTCGGATGACTCGAGGTGATGAGCGTCAGTCCCTGTTCCTCCTGATATTCGACAATGCCCTTCGTTCCAACGATGCGGATACGGTCGTCGCCGTGAGTGGACGCGGTCGGAGGGCGCAAATAGTCCATGCGGAGCGACGCGGTTCCGCGATTGTCCAACTTGAAGATCATGGCGGTGTTATTTTCCATCTCGCGAAGGTCCGGAGCACCGACGGTGGAATGGAAGGCGGCGGCTTCAACCATTTCGCGACCGCTGATCCAGCGCATCAGATCGATCATATGAATTCCAATGTAGGGAATGGTCCCACCGTAGCTTTTGCGCGATTTCATCCATTGGGGACGAGTGCCGAGCTGATAGGACTTCTGCGCATCCATCGACACCACTTCGCCGATCTCACCGGCGCGCACGATATTGCGCATGGCCTGGTATTGCGCTTCAAACCGCATGGTCAGGAGCAGTGACAATGGGACACGATTCCGTGCAATGGAATGTTTTACTTCGGCAAGTTCAGAAAGCGTTAAAGCGAGCGGCTTTTCGGCAACAATCGGGAGCCCGCGTTCCGCGCAAGCTTTTACGATCGCCGCGCGGATTCCGTTTTCACCACAAACAGCAACGACGTCCAACTTTTCCTGCGCGAGCATCGGCCGGTAATCGATCCAGGATGTCGCGGAGGCAAATGCAGGGCTGCGGATTGCTTTTTCGAGGACGGCAGCGGTCGGATCGGAAATTGCGCCAATGTGAATGTTCGGAAGGATTTTAGCGGCGCTGGTAATTTCGGAGTAATGACCTTCGAGCCCGATAATTCCGACCCGGATTTTCTCAGGCATGGCGGGTACCTCTTTTGATTTATCTGGCGCGCCGAGCAACGATTTGGAATTCGCTACTGCAATCGAAACAGAGGCGGCTGCGGTGAGGAATTTCCTTCGAGTCAGGCAGTTATTCATTTGAGCCCAGTAAAGATCGGTTTGCCGTTGAAATAGGTTTCCAGCACACGGGTATTTCGAATTTCATTCGAGTCGCAAGTCAGGAGATCTTTATCCACGACGATGAAATCGGCGAACTTTCCCGTCTCAAGAGATCCAACCTGGTTCTCCAGAAAAAGGATGTAGGCGTTATTCATTGTATAAAAACGAATAGCCTGCTCCCGGCTGAGGCATTCCTCTGGATGCAAGACTCCTTCGTGCCAACGCGAGCGTCGCGTGATGGCGGTCTGCATTCCTAAAAATGGGTTGTATGGATTGATGGAACGAAAGGAGCCAATTTTCTGCATATGATCAGAGCCTCCCCCGGCGATTCCGCCGGATTCAAAAATGCTCCGCAACGGCTGAAAGTAGCGCAACCGATCATATCCAAATTGGTTCAGGAGCGTCCGGGTATCGAGATACAACCAGATGGGCTGAATATCGACGCAAACGCCGAGCTTCGGCAGCTTTTCAACAGCTTCGCGGCTCATAAAATTCGAATGCGTGATGCATGGGCGCGTCTTCCGGATGGGGCGGGTGCGATCGATTTCTTCATAAACATCGAGCAACGTATGCACCGCTCCATCGCCGACGGAGTGAGCGGTGAATTGAAGCCCGTTTTCAATGGCAGTTTCGACAATGGGCCGCAGCCGCTCCTTTGAAATGAAGAGGACACCACGATAGGCGGGATCTTTGATGGCGTAAATGTCGCTAACGCCCCATGGCTCGCGCATGTAGGCACTTCCGGTCAACATGCCCCCATCAAGGTAAGTTTTGATTCCGATGATCCGCAGCCTGGGGTTGGGCTGGCACAGTGGATTTTTTGCAACGGCTCGAATTCGTTCCTTCACTTCCTCGATTGGTCCGATCGTGTCGATGTGTTGTGAAATCGCGAGGCGCACGGTCAGATCGTCACGATCGCGCATTGTTGAGTAGCGAGAAATGGCCCCGGGACTGGCATCGCGATCGCAAATTGTAGTAAGCCCCACCGAGTTATAATCATGGAACAGGTCGAGCGTGCGTTGGTAACGGTCCTGCTCGGCAGGCGTTTTGCCGGTGGGCTGCACTTTCACAAAGCGAGTGCAGTTGCGCAAAATACCAGTGGGCTCGCCAGTGATCGAATCTTTTTCAACAAAGCCGGAGCCTCCATCCGATACTTTGAAATTGCGATCGATGTCACTGGCTTGCAATGCGAGAGAATTGAGAGAAGCATCCGGACCGGTG
>JAQGOX010000747.1 GCA_028293365.1 Verrucomicrobiales bacterium
TCTGCAATCTGCACTCTGCACTCTGCAATCTGCAATCTGCAATCTGCAATCTGCAATCTGCAATCTGCAATCTGCAATCTGCAATCTGCAATCCAGCACAACCCCTAAATTCCGAAAAACGCCATAAATCAAACCCAAACCACCCCCTAAACAAACCGAGATCAAAAACCCATGAACACCCAACTAAAAATCCCCACCCAGAACCACAACATCCAATTCCGGCCCTACCAGCTAAAAGCCTTCTGCAACCGCACCAACGGCATAGAAATTTGGCTTTGGGGTCGTCAAACCGGCAAGAGCTTCACCCTGGCTGCATGGGCCGTTGACCGCTTGCTCACCCGGCCTGGCCGTCTTGTTACCATCCTTTCAAATTCCCGTACCAACGGCATGGAACTCAACGCCAAATGCGCCGCGATCTGCGAGCGCATGAAGAAAGTATTTGAACAGGTGGACCTCAGTCCCGACACCACTTTCGAACAGATGAACATGGAAACACGTATCAACGTTAAGGGTGTCGTCGGCCGCATCAAAATCCTCGCTTCAAATCCCCGCACCGCCCGAGGCTTTTCCGGCGATCTGATCCTCGACGAGTTCGCGTTCCACGAAAATGGCAAAGCCATCTGGGAAGCCGCCGAACCAATCCTCACCTCAAATTCAGACTACCTTTGCCGTATCGCCAGCACTCCCAACGGCAAAAACAACATGTTTTATCACTTGATTCACGCCTCTGGATTGCCCGTTCGAAGAGTGACCCGCACGGAAGCCTGGCGCGACGGATGCGAAATCTTTCATCCCATGACCCGCCAAAGAATCACCCCCGAACAGGCGCGCGAAAATGCGCTCGACAAAAGGGCCTACGACCAGAATTACGAATGCGCTTTCGCCGCCGAAAACACTTCCTTGCTCACGGACAGCCTTATATCCCAGGCGGAGGCCGCTGGCGTCGGTTCGATCTGCCACGACAACTGGTCTCCTGAGGCCCTCGCGTATTTGAACCCCAGTCGCACCACCGGTTCGTTGTACGTCGGAGTCGATGTCGGCCGCACCCATGACTGGACGGTCGTCACGGTCCTGGAAAAGCAGGGCACGCAACTTCTCGTCCGCGCTATCCTCCGTCTTCGCAATTTAAGCTTGCCGGAACAACAGGAACGCCTCGGCCAAATCTGCGCATTGCGCCCCTTTCGCCGGGCCTGCATCGATATGACCGGTCTCGGCCTCGGTCTCTACGAATACTCCCGCCGCCAGTTCGGATCCCGCATAAACGGCCTCAACTTTTCCCGCACCATCCCGCTTCCCTCCACCTTTGCCCTCGAAGCCGGCAACGCCACTATGGTCCGCGTTCCCGAGTTGCTCGCCTTGCAACTCTTGCGCGCCTACTCCGATCGCGAAATCAAACATCCCATCGATCCAATCCTTCGGGAGGACCTCCGTCGCCCTGAACGGCTCACCTCTCCCTCCGGCCAGGTCTCCATCGCCGCCGACCGCGACTCAGGGGGGCACGCGGATCATTTTTGGAGTTTGGCCCTTTCCGTCCACGCCGCTCGCTCCGTTCCCACCGGTGGCTTCCAGGTCATTTCCATGCCCGGCCGCCTCCACATCCCGCGTGACTACCTGATCTGATAATCCCATGCTGGAAAACCAGAAATGCAAGATAAGTCGCGCCAGCGTCTTGGACTGCTGTAGCCCTCTACAGCTTTCGCCTCCCCAGACCTCAATCGCAAAGGATAGCGCCTTTCCCATCACGCTTGCACACGCTTGCACACGCTTGCACACGCTTGCACACGATATTTTTTTTAACCCATCAAAAAAAATTAAACCCCAAAGGCCCCGCCATTGCCTTTCCTCGTCAGTGTAAATAGAGTGGAAAGCATGCCCGGCAAAACTCGAGACCGATAGCGCATGAGAATAATCGCCACCTCCGTCGCAGCGCAGAAGGCCAAAGGATTCTCAACCCCGTGAGAATTATCCCATCCCATCCGAAAACGGACCGCGGATCTGCGATCCGCAGCAGGCTCATCATCCCCCGGAGTGCTGGATTAGCATTTCTGCTCATTTCCCTAGCCGCCTTCCTCGGATCGGCGTCATTTGCCGCGAGCGATCGCAAGCCAAACATCGTTTATATCCTTGCCGACGATCTTGGTTATGGCGACGTGCGCGCCCTCAATCCTAACGGGAAGATTCCCACCCCCAATCTCGATCGATTGGCCGCCGGAGGCATGGTTTTCACCGATGCGCACTCCAGTTCTGCCGTTTGCACTCCAACGCGCTACGGCTTGCTTACCGGCCGTTACAACTGGCGCTCGCGTCTCAAGAGTGGCGTGCTCGGTGGCATGAGTCCGCCTCTAATCGAACCCGGGCGTTTAACGGTGCCCGCCTTCTTGCAGCAGAATGGTTATCACACCGCCTGCATTGGCAAATGGCACCTCGGCATGGAATGGGCGCGAAAGCCGGACACCGCGCCGTTCACCGATGACATTGAAAAAGGGGCGGATGGCTGGCGGGTCGATTTTTCCAGGGCGATTTCTCGCGGCCCAAATAGCTTTGGTTTCGATTACTTTTTTGGGATCGCCGCGTCGCTGGACATGGTGCCCTACACCTTCATCGAGAACGATCGCGTCACGAAGATTCCCACGGAGGATAATGCCTTTCCGATGATGATCGGCAGGACGAACGGAATGACCCGGCGCGGACCCGCCGCGGCTGGTTTCGAAGCGATCGATGTATTGTCCGCGCTGACTCATAAGGCGGTTGACTATATCGAGGAGCGCGTTCACAAACACGCTGGCGAGCCGTTTTTCCTCTACCTGCCGCTCAACGCACCGCACACACCGATTGCACCAACAAAAGAATGGCAGGGGAAGAGTGGTTTGAATCCCTACGCCGATTTTGTAATGCAGGTGGACTCGGAAGTGGGCAAGGTTCTCGCCGCGCTGAATCGTTTGGGCGCCGCAGCGAACACACTCGTTATATTTGCGAGCGATAACGGTTGTTCACCGGAAGCGAAGTTCGAGGAACTGAGGGCCAAAGGCCACGACCCAAGCGCTCAATTTCGCGGAACAAAAGCCGATATTTTCGACGGTGGTCACCGCATACCTTTTATCGCGCGCTGGCCGGGACATATAAAAGCCGGCAGCACCAGCGATCAAATTATTTGCCTTAACGATCTTTTCGCCACTTGTGCGGAAATTCTGGAACAAAAGTTGCCCGAGAATGCCGCCGAGGACAGTGTCAGCATCCTTCCGGCGTTGGAATCCCGCGCGTCCCGGCCGCTGCACGAAGCTCTGGTGCATCATTCGATCAATGGCTCATTCGCGGTTCGGCAGTCGAATTGGAAGCTCGAACTGTGTCCCGACTCCGGCGGTTGGAGTGTTCCCCGTCCGGGCAGTCCCGCGTCGAAGCAATTACCCGAGGTTCAGCTTTACGACCTTTCGGTTGACGCAGGTGAAACTAACAATGTCCTTGCTGCGCACCCGGAGGTCGTTGCGCGTCTCACCCAAATTCTTGAGAAATATGTGAACGATGGCCGCAGCACACCTGGTCCGAAACAAGCGAACACCACGCCTGTCGCGATTCGCCGAGGGAGCGAACGAGCAGCGGTTCCCGCCGAGCCAAACATCCTTTTCATCATTGCCGACCAGTGGCGCGCTCAGGCGTTTGGATTCGCTGGTGATCCAAATGTGAAAACACCCCACTTGGATCAATTCGAGCGCCAATGCATCAACTTCACCCAGGCCGTATCCGGCACTCCCGTTTGCTCGCCCACCCGCGCCTCGCTTCTTACCGGCCAGCGCCCGCAGACGCACGGTGTGTTTCTCAATGATGTTCCGCTTAGCACCAATGCCATTACGTTGCCAAAAATCCTGAAGAGCGTCGGCTACGATACCGGCTGCATTGGAAAGTGGCATATCGACGGCCATGGCAGCCGTTCTGCCTTCATTCCCCCGGAGCGCCGCCATGGATTCGACTATTGGAAAGTTCTGTAGTGCACGCAAGATTACAACAACTCCTTCTATTACGCCGTTGCGCCTGAAAAGCTCAAATGGGATGGTTACGATGCGATTGCCCAAACTCGTGACGCGCAGAATTATCTTCGCGATCACGCAAAGGCGAAACGACCTTTCTTGCTTTGGCTTGCCTGGGGTCCGCCGCACAATCCATACGAAACGTCACCGGCTAAATATCGGTCCATGTACGCGCCTGAAAGCATTCAACTT
>JAQGOX010000803.1 GCA_028293365.1 Verrucomicrobiales bacterium
AAACCTTCCGCTCCTGATTCAATCGAATGGAGCCGAGCATGAAATTCTATTCAAAGTTGATCCTGTTTCTTTTTCTTTCCCATATCACCAGTCTCCGGGGCATCGAACCGTCCGCGGAAAAGAAACCCGCTCCTAAAAAGTTGGTTTCCATGGAACCAAAGCGGCTCACGATCGAACAAGACTCGTTCGTTCAATGCATGGTCGATTGTGTTGGCAATTTCACGAACATTCCGCCATGGAGGAACGTTGACCTGGTCAAACGCGCTCTTGCGATCCAGGTTGGTGTCGAAACCAACGCCTGGGTTGTGTTCGACACGGAGAAATTGGAATACAGTGTGGGATGGCTCGGTGACTTGGTGTTGGACCGGACCTCGATTCAACGAACCGCGCAAGGAAGCCTTCCAGCGACGATCAGTGGCGACGTGCGATTTCGGCATCAACCCGGGGCTGCCGGCGATGCAAAGGATGGGAACAGCGGGAAATTTAAGGGGTTTCATATTTCAAACCGGGAGGTGATTCTGGAATTTGAGATCGGCGGGAGGAAAGTCTTTGACATTCCCGGATTCGAGAGGGTCGAAGGAGTGCCAACCTTCTTTCATTCGGTCTATTCTCCGAGTGAAGGAAAGCACAAATCGATCGCGTTAAATAGCCAGACAGCGCCTCCGCAGGCCTTGGGCGAGCTGCAGCGGTTGGAGATGGTTCTACGAGGTGGAACGAACCAATGGCGGCCCGATATCAAGACCAGCGGCCAGCTTGGAACAGGAACGGGCGCGTACGTGGTCGATACCATAACGGTGCCGGAGACCAACCGTTGGAATTCCTGGATGCGCTTAAGCGGGCTCGACTTTTTTTCCGACGGCCGGTGCGCTGTCTGCACCATGAGCGGCGATATTTGGATTGTGGCAGGGATCGACGGAAAGCTTGAAAACACGGTTTGGAAACGATTTGCAACGGGCCTCTTCGAACCGCTTGGATTGAAAATCCGAGACGAACAAATTTATGTACTGGGGCGGGATCGAATCACTCGGCTTTACGATGTTAATCGCGATGACAAGGCTGATTTTTACGAAAGCTTCAATAGTGGCTGGGACGTTTTCCCGACCTATCATGCGTTTAATATGGATTTGCAAACCGATTCGAAAGGGAACTTCTACTTCAACACCTGCGGGAATATGGTCGATCCGGATCTTCCTATGCACGGAGCTATGTTGAAAGTCTCTTCTGATGGCAAAACGTGCGAGGTTTTTTGCAGCGGGATGCGGGCCGCCAATGGAATGGGCATTGGTCCCAATGATGAAATCACGGCCGCCGACAATCAGGGGCACTGGACGCCGTCATCTCGAATCAATTGGTGCAAACCGGGAGGATTCTATGGATACGGAGGCGATCCCCGTTATACCAATTTCACGGCGCATCCGATTGTGCGTAGGACTCCAGATTCCTACGATCCGCCGTTGTGCTGGCTGCCAATGAAAGCAGATAATTCCAGTGGCGGTCAGGTCTGGGTTACCAGCGATAAATGGGGAGTGCTGAAAAACCATCTCCTGCACACTTCGTATGGAAAATGCGCACTGTTCGCGATCATGCCCGAAGAGGTGGACGGCGTTTGGCAAGGAGGCGCAGTGCAATTTCCATTAAAGTTTGCGTCTGGTATAATGCGGGCCCGTTTTAGCGCGTACGATGGCCAGCTCTACCTTGCGGGCATGAAGGGCTGGCAGACCAGCGCGGCCCGCGACGGCTGCTTGCAGCGTGTTCGCTACACTGGGAACGCATTGAACATGCCTGCTGAAATGCATGTAAGACCGAAAGGAATCGAACTCACATTTGCAAATCCTCTTGATCCCGCATCAGCGAACGATGTTCAGAGTTTCGGAATTGTAGAATACAATTACTTATGGAGCAAAGAATACGGCTCTGCAGATTACAAGGCATCCAAACCGAAAGAGAAAGGTCGGGATACTGTTGAAATCAAATCGGCCAGCTTGCAACCCAACGGGAAAACGGTTTTTCTGGAAATCCCCAATTTGCAGCCGGTGATGCAAATGGAAATAAAATATGATTTACAGGCTGCGGACGGGAGTCGTATCGAGCAGGAAATTTTCAATACAATTAACAAGGTTCCCACCAAGGATTAGTCGTTTTGAGCCCTTCAAGGAAGAATATTGGAAGGTGTTGCACTGAGTTGAATAACAGACTCCTGGAAATGCAATACCGAGCTTTACCTTTTGTCCACCTGTGATCAGGCTTTCTTACAGCCATGCGCCAAAGACCGACAAAACTGTTCGCCGCGATTTTTGCATTTCTGGGCGTGGCGCTCCTGATTGGGGCTGCCTTTTCGTTCTACTCCCGCCTTTCTAAAAACGGGTGGCTGGAAGTGATTGGTGCGATAATGGTTTTCGCAGTTTCGCTTTGGTTTTGGGCGGATATACGCAGGCGAGAATAACGAACTCGGAAACCCACGGAATTGGATGACTGCTTCAATCGATTCGAGAGCCAGCAGTCAAACGAAACGTTGCGCCGAAAATATTTGTCCCGGTTCCGAACCTTCGAAAGCGCTTTTCAATTCCATTCCCTTCGGCGAAATCTGCACGTTGTCAAGATTCGGGACGTAGATTCCCGGGTTTCACTCTGCGGAGAATTTCTGTAATTGATGTAGCGTTGGGACTTAGTGAGTTGCTGTGGTTCGCAGAACCTATACGCGCTCCGGACCGCGCCTCTGCGAGGCGCAGCAAGCTCGGTAAATCGAGGCGGCAATACCGGACCATGCCTGACGGTCCTTTGC
>JAQGOX010000836.1 GCA_028293365.1 Verrucomicrobiales bacterium
GTCGTCGCCATAATTTGACGTCCAGAAAAAGAAGTAGCCGCCTGAATGCTGAGCGTTCAGGGGCATTCCCATGGGACGGTGGATTTCTGAAATTGAACGCATTTAGCGGCGTCCAGCTTTCAGGCGGCACGGCCAAATTTTCAATAGGTCTTAAGGCCTATCTCGAAACCATCAATGAACAAGGGCTCGCGCCCGGCGCTAAGTTTCCTTCTTCGTTTGGGCTGTTGGTCGCTTTTAATGGTCGGGTTCGGGACATCGAGCCAGGGATTGGAAATAGGCTGGTATTCATAATTTTAGAGCGTAACTTTCCACCTTATCCGGCGTTAAAGACTCTATGTCTGAAGATAATCGCACTCGCTTTTCGGCACTCTCTATCCTGGCTGCCTTCACGCTGGGTTTTCTCTGCATGGGGATGATCGTTTTGGTAGTGCAGAATCTGAACCCGCAGAAATCGGTCGCCCTTGCACCCGCCTTTGAGGAATCGCAGTCCGTAACAGAGATTTCCGATAGCCCCAGTTTTTCCCGCCGAGCCCAGACACTGCATTTAACACCGAAACCAAATCCCATCCGGAAGGTAGTCGTCACTTCGCCTCCCCGTCCTGTTCCACAGGACGAAATAATTCCTGAACCCCAACCATCTCTCGGAATTCCAATCGGAGCGCCCACCTTGCCGCCGCCGGTGCCAGTCGCAGCCCCTCTTATCGAGACACTCGTTTTAAATCAAAACCCTCCGACGGGATCCATTATCGGACGAGCATTGCTCGAAGGAACCGCTCCCATGGAGACACCTCTTCCTCTCGATCCAAACTGCGGTAGATTGATCAAAGGCCCTGCCACCACCCGCCATTTCGTAACCTCTCAAAACGGTGATTTAGCTGATGTCTTCGTGATCGTCACCGAAGGCCTTCGTGCGACCGACTGGCCAAAACCGGCCAAACGAGCGCTCTTGCGGGACGTAAATTGCTTCTTCGAGCCTTATATTAGCGGGGCGTTCGTTGACCAGGAAATCGCGATCGAGAACGGCGATCCAGTGCTGCATAACGTTCACGTCATTCCGAACGAAGGCAAAGAGTCGAACTTCGCTTTACTCCCCAAGCATTCAATATCGTTCAGACTCGCTGCCTCACAGCTTTTCGTACGCCTGAAGTGCGATGTGCATCCCTGGGAGTTTGCTTATATTACTGCAGTCACTCATCCATTCTTCGCCGTAACTGACAAATCAGGACAATTCAAACTTCCACCGTTGCCGTCGGGGCGATATATGGTACACGCGTACCATCGCAAAGCCGGTGAACTCTCTCAGGAAGTTGAGATGAACGAAAACGAATCGCGCTCGGTCGAATTCCGATTCCACGTTCCGACTGAAAACGCTCCCCTGTTCCATAACGCAGCAAAACGCGCTATTCGATAGTAACGCTTCACAGTCCAGGGTTGCCCGTTCATGACGGGCACCAAAACGCCGATACTCTTCTCGAACGCAGTCAAAAAAAAGGCCGCAACCCATTCGGGCTGCGGCCAGAAACTGCAAGCTGCTACTTAGGCTGTGTGATAGCCCTCTTCGCCATGTTCGATGAGGTCCAGACCGGCTGTTTCCGTTTCCGGATCAGCGCGGAGACCAAACACCGCTTTGACGACGAACGCGATAACTACTGTTCCGACCACCGCGAGGATGACCGTTAGGATCATTGCTTTGAGCTGCTCCAACCAGAGCGTCTTGCCAACGATGTCCTTGAGGTTGGTGGCCAGGTTGCTGTTCACATCGACTGTTGCGAGCACCCCGGTCATAAAGGCTCCCATAGTGCCACCGACAGCGTGAACGCCGAACGTATCCAATGCATCATCGTAGCCGAATATTGCTTTGAGCTTCCAGCAAGCGAGGAAAGGAATGATACCAGCCAGGATCCCGATGATGATCGAACCGTTTGCATTGACGAAACCACAAGCAGGCGTGATCACAACCAATCCAGCGACTGCGCCGGAGCAGAAACCAAGGATGCTCGGTTTGCCGCGAACGATCCATTCAGTAAGAGCCCAAACGAAGGAGGCAACCGCGGTCGCAAGCGTCGTCGTCATGAACGCATTCGCTGCGACCCCGTCAGCCGCCACGGCGCTGCCTGCATTGAACCCATACCAGCCGACCCAAAGCATGCCGGTGCCAACCATACAAAGAACCATGCTGTGCGGGGGCATCGGTTCCTTGCCAAACCCAAGGCGCTTTCCAAGCAGAATACACAGAATCAGGGCCGACCAGCCAGAGGACATATGAACGACCGTTCCGCCAGCGAAATCAATCGCGTGAATAGTTGCTTTTGCATTCCAAACACCATTCATGAATCCGTCAATTCCCCAGACCATGTGGGCGAGAGGGAAGTAAACGACAAACATCCAGAGGGTCACGAACGCAAGAATCGCACTGAATTTCATGCGTTCCGCAATTGCGCCGATGATCAGGGCCGGTGTAATGATCGCGAACATCAATTGATACATCGAGAATACGTTCTGCGAAACCCAATAGGAGTAATCGGTGTTTGGATTCGAATCAACACCCTTCAGGAACGCATAAGTCTTGAAACTCCCGAGAAAAGTGGCGTCACCGCCCGACCCTTTCGAGAACACCAGGCTGTATCCGCAAATCCACCAGAGGATCGTCACCAATCCTGCAATTCCAAGACATTGCGCAAGCACCGAGAGAACGTTCTTACGACGCACTAAACCGCCATAGAAAAGTGCAAGACCAGGCAGTGTCATGAAAAGCACGAGTGCGGCGGAGGTCATCATCCAGCCGTTGTGGCCGGGACCAGAACCCGAAACATTCGATTTTACTTTCGCATCCGCGGCGTCAGCGCCACGAGCGCCGTTGTTCACATAAGCTTCCAGGTCTGCAACGCGTTGCGCCAGGTCAGGGTCAGCTTTTGCGCCAGCCGCGGGAGCCGCTGCAGCGGTTGCGGCCGCGGCCGGGGCCGCCGCGGCGGGAGCCGCCGGTGCGGCTGCGGGATCATCCGCGGCACGAAGCGCGGCGAAACTCGCCATGAAACCGATCAATGTAAGGAGGGTAATTTTTTTCATTTGATTAGGGTTAAAATTGGATTTCGAGGATCAAACCGCCTGTTCACCTTTTTCATCCGTTCGAATACGAATGGCCTCTTCAACGTTTGAAACGAACACCTTGCCGTCCCCGATCTTCCCGGTTTTGGCGGTCCGCACGATAGCCCCGACTGCGGCATCGACTTGAGAGTCAGCCAGCACGAGTTCGAGTTTGATTTTGGGCAGAAAATCGACCGTGTACTCACTGCCGCGATAGATTTCGGTGTGGCCTTTCTGCCGACCGAAACCTTTGACCTCGGTGACTGTCATGCCTTCGATGCCAATTTCGCCGAGGGCGTCCTTGACCTCTTCAAGCTTGAAGGGCTTTATGATTGCTTCGACTTTTTTCATAAGGATTTCGTATTCGTGGAACGCACACGCAAGCTCCTGGCCCGGTGAACGTATGAGGGAATGGAACTGAGGTTAATAATCCGTGCTTCAGCCAATCGCTTGAAAATACTGATAGCACCCTGGTCTTTTCCGACCAGTGGCAATCCAGTAGCAGGCAAGCTTATGTATTGTCGAAGCACGCAGCCTTAGCACCGGGTATGCCAAGCGAAAACAGCACTCATCAAACCACCCCACAAGTGGCTGTATTTGAAAGGCTTAAAACACGTGAAAAGAATTCACGATCGCGATGCAAAATTTTCATCATCGAAAATTCTGTTTTATTTTGAACACTCGGACCGAATTGAAACAGCGGTCGGAAACCGGATTTGGAACGGAGATTTGCTCTTCTCCGATAAGGTACAGGTGGGCCTGGAAACAAAAATCCCGATCAGAGCTCGTTGCAAGGCCTTGATCGGGATGTAAAAAAGTGAATTGAGCTCGGAATGCTAATGCTGGCGACGCTTCACTTTGAGCTGCGCCAGTGAATGGGCAAGTGCAGCGCTGACACTGGCCATCTCTTCGCCGGATAGCTTTTCCTGGAGGCGCGCTTCAGCACGTTTTCGCGCTTCTTCGGCTTTAACCTCGTCAATGTCATCGGCCTTGATGGCCATATCGGTTAGGACAGCCACACGATCACCCGTGATTTCAGCGAAGCCTTCGCCAATCGCTAAAAAGAAATCACGCCCACCTTTGCGTACGGTAATTTCACCCGGCACGACCTGCGTCAACACGGGAACGTGATTCGGATAAATTCCAAGTTCGCCGTTGGATGACGGCAACGTCACCATATCGACATCCTCAGAATAGGTTTGCGCTTCGGGAGTTACGATTTCGAGTTTCAGTGTGGCCATGGAAAAATGCCGGACCGATCGCTCGGTCCGGCTTCTAAACTAATATCAAGCTTCGCGAATTTCTTCGATCTTGCCCTTCATGTAGAAGTTGCCTTCGCCAACATCGTCATGTTTGCCTTCAAGGATTTCTTTGAAACCTTTGACCGTTTCAGCAACGGGGACCTGTTTACCGGCGCGGCCGGTGAACACTTCAGCAACCGTGAACGGCTGGCTGAGGAATCGTTGAATTTTTCGGGCGCGGAATACCGTAAGTTTGTCATCGGGCGACAACTCATCCATACCCAAAATGGCGATAATATCCTGCAAGTCCTTATAGCGCTGCAATACTTTCTGTACACCGCGAGCCACATCGTAATGTTCCTGGCCAACGATATCAGGCGTCAGAGCACGAGAGTTGGAAGCGAGCGGATCGACGGCCGGGAATAATCCCAACTCAGCGAT
>JAQGOX010000971.1 GCA_028293365.1 Verrucomicrobiales bacterium
CCGCGAACATTCTTAATCTCTTCCGGAGTTTTGAATGGACGCGCGTCAATGATCGCTTGCGCCTTAACGGGACCGATTCCTGGCAGGGCATCAAGTTCTTCTTTGGATGCTGTGTTGATGTTTACTGTGCCATTAATCGATTTGGCCTTGGCGGTCGAATGTACTCCAGCGGTTGTATCGCGTGAACTCGTTCTGACGTTGGCCGACCCGCTGCTCGTACTGGCGGGAGAACCGATGGCGCTGGGGTGCTCGTGCGAAACCATGACTTTGCTCTTAAGTTCCGCGAATCGAACATCTCCAATCCCATCGACACGTTTTAGATCGGCCACGCTTTTGAATGGACGTGCCGCAATAATGGCGCTGGCGGTCGCGGGTCCGACTCCGGGCAATGATTCCAGCGTCGAGCGGTCTGCCGTGTTCAAATCAACTCGCGCCGCCCGGACGCTGGAGGACGCTGTGCTTGTACCGCCAGCTCCTGCAGTATCCCCGGACGCTTTACGTCTGGCGCCGTCGATTGTGGAATCGGTTTCGGAACTTTGCACCGGATAATGCCTCGATGTTGCCGTTGAATCGGCGAAGCAGCGTGCCTGGAGCGATACCAAAAGCGCCGCAATGGTGGCGATGGCAAGTTTTGTGATGAATTTAACTTTAAACATATTTTTCCTTCCAAATTCTGTTTAATTAAAGTCTCTCACCGTGCAAATTATTCAACGTAGTGGGAAAGATGAATTTATATATGCGGATCCACCATATGTGCATTTATTTCCGACTTCCCGGCACCCGGTGAGTTGGTGAGGACTAAACCCCAACTTCGGCACGAACCGCAATATTTCGAACCCTGTTATTCCTTCGAGGTTGCCGTATCCTGCTTCAAAATGGCCACCAGGTAATCGCGGTTCATCTTGGAAATGAATTCCAGGCTGATTTCTTTCGGGCAAACCGCTTCACACGATCCCGTTACCGTGCAGGCGCCGAACCCTTGTTCGTCCATTGAGGCGACCATGTTGCGGACGCGGCGGTCCTTCTCAACTTTGCCCTGCGGGAGAAGATTCAGATGCGAGACTTTGGCGGAGACGAAAAGCATAGCGGAGGCATTTTTGCAGGCGGCGACGCAGGCACCGCATCCGATGCACGCTGCCGCGTCCATGGCCAGGTCCGAATCTGATTTTGAGATGGGAAGCGCGTTGCCATCGGGCGTGCCTCCAGTTGAAACAGAAATAAATCCGCCGGATTGGATGATGCGATCGAAGGCACCACGGTCAACGATCAGATCTTTGATGACTGGAAACGCGCGCGCGCGCCACGGTTCGATGGTGATCGTCTGGTCATCATGAAAATGGCGCATGTGCAATTGGCAGGTGGCGGTCCCCCGCTGTCCGCCGTGAGGGATGCCGTTAATGACGAGAGAACAGGCGCCGCAGATTCCTTCGCGGCAATCGGAGTCGAAGGCGATCGGTTCCTCTCCCTTGGAGATTAATTCCTCGTTTACCACATCGAGCATCTCCAGAAAGGACATGTCTGGGATGACATCGCGAGCCTGATAGGTACGGAACTGGCCACCGCTCTGGTCGTTGTTCTGGCGCCAGACTTTCAATGTCAGATTCATCGATTCGGCGCTCACTTGTAACTCCTTTGGCTCATGTGCAGTTCCTCATAAACCAACGGCTCTTTATGAAGGATGGGGCTTTTGCCAATGCCTTGATATTCCCAGGCGGCTACGTATGAAAAATTTTCGTCGTCGCGAAGCGCTTCACCGTCCGGGGTCTGAAATTCAGTTCTGAAATGCCCGCCGCACGATTCCCGGCGCGTCAGCGCATCCAGGCAAAGCAATTCGGCGAATTCCATATAGTCGGCAACCCGGCCGGCTTGCTCGAGCGCCTGGTTCAGTTCGCCGTTCTGCCCGGTGACATTGATGTTTTTCCAGAATTCCTCGCGAAGCTGGGGGATTTTTCGCAGGGCTTCTTTCAAACCTGCTTCGTCCCGAGCCATTCCGCATTTTTCCCAAAGTAGTTTGCCCAGCTCGCGGTGCATGGCGCTGACCGTTCGTTTGCCTTTAATCGACAGGAATTTCCGGGTCCGCTCCGCAACTTCTTCCTCAATCTTTTTGAATTCTGGATGACTGGTTGGGGGACGCGCAATTTTGTTCGATGCGAAATAATTTCCAATCGTATACGGAATTACGAAATAGCCGTCGGCCAGACCTTGCATCAACGCGCTGGCACCGAGTCGATTGGCGCCATGGTCCGAAAAATTGGCTTCGCCCAACACAAAAAGACCGGGAATGGTGCTCATCAGGTGATAGTCCACCCAGAGCCCGCCCATGGTATAGTGCAGCGCGGGGTAAATGCGCATGGGAGTATGATAGGCATTCTCCCCGGTAATTGTTTGATACATGTCGAACAGATTACCGTAGCGTTCGCGGATTGTGCTTTCTCCAAGGCGTTTTATGGCATCCGCGAAATCGAGGTAAACGCCTAATCCACTTGTTCCAACTCCGCGCCCGGCATCGCACGCCTCCTTGGCGGCTCGGGATGCAATATCGCGCGGCGCCAAATTGCCGAAGCTCGGATATTTGCGCTCAAGATAATAATCGCGCTCTTCTTCGGGAACATTCTGAGGCGCGCGTTTGTCACCCGCTTTTTTTGGCACCCAAACACGGCCGTCATTTCGCAAAGACTCAGACATCAGGGTGAGTTTCGACTGATGCTCGCCGCTTACTGGAATGCAGGTTGGGTGAATTTGCGTGTAACAGGGATTGGCCATCGCCGCGCCCCGCTTATAGGCCCGCCAAATTGCGGTCACATTTGAACCGCGCGCGTTGGTTGAAAGATAAAAAACATTGGAATAGCCGCCAGTCGCGAGGACCACGGCGTCGGCTGAGTACGAGCTAACTTTGCCCGTGACCAGATCACGCACCACGATTCCTTTGGCGTGGCCATCGATCACGACGAGATCGAGCATTTCCGTCCGCGGGAATACTTTTACTTTACCCAGCCCAATTTGGCGCTCCAATGCCTGATAGGCGCCCAAGAGCAATTGTTGACCGGTTTGGCCCCGGGCATAGAACGTGCGTGATACCTGCGCGCCACCAAACGAGCGGTTTGCCAGCAGGCCGCCGTATTCGCGCGCAAACGGAACCCCTTGAGCGACACATTGGTCGATGATGTTGAGACTGAGTTGGGCGAGGCGATAGACATTTCCTTCGCGGGCGCGGAAGTCGCCTCCCTTGATCGTATCGTAGAAAAGGCGATAAACACTGTCGCCGTCGTTCTGATAATTTTTTGCGGAATTGATTCCGCCTTGAGCAGCAATGCTGTGGGCGCGCCGAGGGGAATCCTGAAAGCAGAAGGATTTTACACCGTATCCGAGTTCGGCCATGGTTGCGGCCGCGGAAGCCCCTGCCAGTCCCGTGCCAACCACGATGACCTCAAACTTGCGCTTGTTCGCCGGGTTCACCAGCTTCATTTCCTGGCGGCATTTATCCCACTTCTTATCAATTGGGCCTGAAGGAATTTTAGGGTCGAGATTCATGCTGCAGGTTACCGAATGATTCCAGTAAGGATGGCGATCGGAATCGAACAAAAACCGATAATCAAAACGATCGCGGAAACGAGGGCAAATCGATCGATCGCCACCGCGTACTTGCGGTTCTTTAAGCCCAGCGATTGGAACATGCTGCTGACGCCGTGGCTCAGATGCAGCGATAGCAGCACCATTCCGAGAATATAGAAGAGCGAGACCCAAATATTTGAAAAACCGATCACCATCATGCGATAGACGTCGTGATGATGAACGGGGTCCTCAAGTTGCGTGAAGTTTTGGCCGGTCAAATTAATGGCCGGGAGCTGGACGGTAAAGTGAAGCAGGTGGTAAACAATAAAACAGAAAATGATCAGGCCGCTCATGAGCATGGTTCGGGAGGCATAGGTAGAGCCGACCGGGCGATTGGTTGCATATCCGGTGGGTCGCGCTGCTCGATTTTCCGTCGAATGGTTAATCGCGGCCCAGATATGCATGATCACAATTATAATCAACCCGAACCGTGCCGACCAGACGAGTTCGGGTTTGCTT
>JAQGOX010000972.1 GCA_028293365.1 Verrucomicrobiales bacterium
ACCCAAGAGGTTACGATTTGGCTCAATCGAAGCGGCGCGATCGTCCTTCTGATATTGCTGATTTCGGCATTGTACTTGCTTTAGTTATCAACGGAATACAGTCCGTGATGATCAAAGGGGGATGGGCGGTAATTACATGGTGGGCGATCATGCCTGGCATGAATTCGACCCGCCGCATTCTGAGTTTCAATCATGGAAAGGAGAATAGTGCATGCTATATTCGAGAAAGGAGAATAGTGCATGCTATATTCGATAATCGAGTCGATGCAAATTTCGGGGCACCACATGCGGCAGATTCAGTCGACTGATATCTGAAATCACATCCGAAATAATTCCGCTCCACAACGATGAATAACAGAGAATATAGAGTCAAAAACTCCACTATCGCCGAACATACCAGGTCTCGTTTTGGAAGACGGATCTCACCCGGGTCGGTCCCATTTACGCCTTCAAACGCCCAACTGAAGGCAATTCTGCAGCGGTGCAAGGCAGGAGAAACGCTTCAGGCTATTGGAACGGTTTACGGTGTTTCAGGTCGAAGGCTTTGGGGTATTATTCGTGATTCAGGATTTGATATTCGAGAATTCCGGAGGAATCATGCGTTGGACATTCTGGGAACACGCGAACCCATAGGGCCTTCCCTTTCCGAGGTGCCCGTCCCGCCGGCACGAAGGCGGATACTGGAATTAATGGCAAAGCGTCCCAATCTAAATTACCAGGAAGTGGCGGCACTTTCCGGGTGCACGCGACAAAATGTGCAGGAGTGTGTTAAGAAGCACGCGGAACTGATCGAACGGTTCAGACAAGGCGAGGATCTAAAGGCGCCACCGCGCAAACGGAAAGATGGAGAGTTCGTGCAGAGAGTTGTTGAGATGTACAGCGAGCAGCCGGCGGCCGAGGTTGCGAAGGTTTTTAAAATTTCCGCCCACTCCGTTTTAAATTACGCCCGTAAGCTGGGATTCCGAAAAAAGGTTCCCAAGCGGAGTTTTAAAAGGGCAATGTCGCATATTCAAAGGCGAGGGTGTGCCACAGTATTACGCGGTACCGGTGCGAATCTCACTCACCGTGCGTGAAGGAAACGCGTTGGATAACTCTTCCGGAGGAATATCCGCACGCACGCGAATCTATACAGTGACGCAACCCAGTATATCGCTGCTGATCGATAGACGTTTGATCTCGACTTCACGCTCTAGAATTCGGCGCAATTCTTCGATTTTTACCGGTTTTGAAAGATAGTCATCCATGCCTGCGTTAAGGCATACTTCTCTGTCTCCCTGCATTGCATTTGCGGTAATGGCGATGATGCGCGGCTGCGGGAAATTACTTTGTCGGCCTCGAATTTCCCGGGTGGCGTCATAGCCATCCAATTCCGGCATCTGGCAGTCCATGAGTATAACGTCATAGGGAATTCGACTGGCAGCCTCAACGGCTTCAACTCCATTCGCGACGGAGTCCGCAGCGTAGCCCAGTTTGAGCAATTGGCGGAGAGCTACTTTTTGATTCACGATATTGTCCTCTGCCAGGAGGATTTTTAGGGGTCCCGGCGAGGCAGAGCCCTCCTCTTTTGAATCGGGCAGAGCCGCTTTCGGTTCGCTTGGGGACGCGGTCAGGAGTCGCAGGATTGTTTCGTGCAACAGTTTTTCTTTAACGGGCTTAACGAGAAGCGCATCGACTCCGGCAGCCTGCCATTCAGCAGGATCTACCCGTTCGCACATGGAAGTGAGAATGATTACTTTGGTCTTCGCAAATTTCGGATTTCTTTTGATATTTTGCGCGAACGTCATTCCATCCATGCCGGGCATGTTCATATCCACAAGAGCGAGTCGAAAAGGATCAGAGGCGTCGACTGCCTGCTTGAGCAGAGGCATTGCTTCGATGCAGCTTGAAGCCATGCTGCCGCCGCGCATTTCGAGGGCGGAAACCTGATGATGCAAAATCGTGCGGCTGGTCGAGTTATCGTCCACGATGAGCACCCGGAGTCCCTTGAGACTTCGCCGGTCTACTGGAGTGGGTTTTGTCCCCGGAAACTCTTGTTTTCGCAGTGGAATTGAAAACCAGAAAAGTGAGCCTTTCCCTGGCTCGCTCGCAACACCGATCTCGCCACGCATCATCTCGACTAAACGGCGGGAAATGGCGAGCCCCAAACCAGTTCCGCCAAATCTCCGGGTCGTGGAGCTGTCGGCTTGCTCAAAAGGGGCAAAGAGCCGTTGTTGCGTTTCAGTCGAGATGCCTGGTCCGGTGTCTCGCAGGACAAATCTTATATTCAGGAAACCTTCGGTTTCCTCGTGTGAGTTGATTTCAAGCGATACATCGCCGCGGTCCGTAAACTTGATCGCGTTGCTCAGCAGGTTGAGCAATACCTGTCGAATTCGTCCGGGATCACCTTTGAGAGCGGTCGTCGTACCATGCGCTATACTGCAGGTTAGTTCAATTCCCTTGGCTTGCGCCTGATCGGCAACCAGATCGAGTGTGCCTTCGATCACCTCGCGCAGATCAATATCCAATTCTTCAAACGTGAGTTTGCCGGCTTCAATCTTCGAGAAATCCAGGATGTCATTGATAATCGTGAGCAATGACTCGGCGCTGTTCTTCACGGTCAAAGTGAACTCGCGCTGTTCGGAATTCAGCGGCGTATCGAGCAGGAGCTGGCTCATCCCGATGACACCGTTCATCGGCGTCCGGATCTCATGGCTCATATTCGCCAGGAAAACACTCTTTGAACGGTTCGCTTCATCCGCGGCATCCTTCGCCTCCTCCGCGATGCGCTTGGCTTCCCCCGCCTCGATGGTTTTGCGCTGCAAATCAGAATTTGCCGCCGCCAGATCGGTGGTGCGTGCAGCGACCCGGGTTTCCAATTCGCGCTGCGCCTCTTGTAAATCGCTCTTCGCCCTCTTAAGTAAAAGATTTTTTCGCACAAGCGCGAGCCCCCAAATGAGCGCCATTGAAAAA
>JAQGOX010000871.1 GCA_028293365.1 Verrucomicrobiales bacterium
CTGCATCGCACTATGCCGTGTTTCATAACTCAATTTTCCGGGCCAGACCCATTGGACGCTAAGCGGAGTTTCGCCCCAACCGTGATCGATCTCACCCGAGCTGTTTCGAACGGTTAAGCGGACTCGCGCGCAGGTCACACTCGTCAGAGTTTCTGTGCCGAACTTCAAAGGCACACGCGTCTGAATTGGTATGAAGAAAAGCGAGGCGCCCGCAATTTGTATATCCCAAGCTCGTGCCATTTATGGATCCTTTTTTAATCGGGCAATGGTTTGCCCTTGGTTTCAGGTGCAAACCAGATGACCAGCATTCCGACTAGATAAATCAGAGTAATAATCGAGCCCATCCGGGCGTAATCACCGCCGAACAGCCGCACCAATTGGCCGCTCATCATCACACCCACTGCCGCTATAATACGACCGAAATTGTAGCAAACCCCCTGCCCTGTCGCGCGAATCCGCGTGGGAAAAAGTTCCGGAAAATAAAGCGGGAACCAGCCGTAGAACGCTGCCGTCGTGCAACCGGTCAGTCCAACGACCCAAAGAAATTCGGTGGAATAGGTGGTGAAACCACGGAACAGGATCGCGCAAACGACGAGCGAGCTCAATGAGAGCGTAAAGAACCCGCCACGCCGGGAAAGAAATCCGCCAATGATCGGAGCGATCAAACATCCCACCACCGCGCCGATGGCAGAGAACATCTGCGCGTTGGCCTTGGCATCCGGCAGCTTGCCGCCAGTGATCTGATCAGTCCAAAGCGGTATCCATTGCACGGAACCCCAGGTGCCGATTAACGCGATTGAGGCAAGGCCAATGCCGATCAGGGTTCGCTTCCTCATCAATGGAGAAAAGATTTCGGTCATTGGCTTGCTTTTCCCGGAACTCACCGCTGCTTTCCACTTCTCAGACTCCGGCACAAACAATCGAATTAAAAAGGTGAGCAGTGCCGGCGACGCGCCGACCAGGAACATCCAGCGCCAGGAACTGGGGGTCACTGGAAAAATACGCGCGACAAACGCGACCAGAAAAATGCCGACATTCGCCGCTGCTCCAATAATACCTGCCAGCCAGGGACGATGCTTGTTTGGCCAGCATTCCATAACGAGGGCAACACCCACCGCCCATTCCCCGCCCATGCCGATTGCCGCAAGAAAACGAAAAAGCGCCAGATGCCATGGAGCGTGCGCAAAATAACCAGCTCCGCTAAAAATCGAATAGGTCAAAATACTAAGGGTCAGCGCACGCACCCGGCCGAGACGATCTCCCAGCCAGCCAAAAACCGCACCTCCCAGCGCGGCTCCAACAAGAAACGCCGCGGTGATGCGGCCCATCCAGTCGCCAGCGAATGCGTCTCCACCCGCGCCAAACATGTCTTTCAATGCCGGACGCGCGATCACTGGGAAAAGTCCAATCTCGAAGCCGTCAAAGAGCCATCCGAAAAAGGCTGCAATCAGTACCATCCACTGGTCACGCGTTAGCCTGTCAACGATCGGCGTCTGGCGATCGCGGTTGCGATCATCGGCGGATTGAAGTGTCTCCGGTTTCATAACATCACTGCGCGGGATTTCTCCCTAATTCTGGGTCAACCAAGGTTGACATAATCCAAACTTGGATTCCAAGACAAAGCTGTTTTCTTTCAGCGAAAGTTGCGCGTTGAGTTTGGGTCCTGGAGCTCGAAGGAGAGAAGGAAATCGGCCAGGGTGTTGCACAGTGATAAATAAACCTGCCAAATCATCCGCTGCTATGCCCTCCATTCTCTACCGTTCAAACTCTTTCCCAAGTCAAGATGTCAGTGTTTCAGCGTCTTAGTCTTTCAGCTTTTCAAGATAGCACCCGCGACCCCTTCACGGTGCAGCCGCTTCCACAATGCTGCTCCCTTCAGGAATCGGATATACCGACGTCACCCCTCCCGGCCATTGAACCGATACTTTTGTGGGTCGTCCCTTTGACGACATGACCTGAACTGCACCTTCCTGGGACCAATAACCGCTTCCGGCATGGATCTCTCGCGCGGGACCTGCAGTTTCTCCAGTGAACAATCGAATTTTTGCGCCGATTCCCTGGGGATTCTCGCGCGAACCTTTCAGAACGATTCTGAGGCCGGGTTTCGCGCCGGTGTTTCGAAAAAGCCTAGTCTCGGCAGCATTTTGACTGACCACCAAATCAACTCTTCCATCGTGATCAAAATCGGCAGCGGCACAACCACGTTGTTCGCCATAAACCAGTAAGCCGCTCTGCTCCCCTGTCATTGCCGCAAATGTTCCATGTCCGTCGCCCTTGAGTAAAAGTCCGCGACCGGCATCGAACCGGGAAGTTTCGGTTGTTACAGCAAAGAAATTCTGACTTAGAAAAATATCCTCTGCGCCATCACCATCAAAATCCGCAATGGAAATGCCGAAGGCAGGCGCAAACTGCGCTTCCGGCGGAAGCGCTCTCGATTCGAAATGATCGCCGCGATTTAGAAACAGCATTGTATCAACCGTGTTGATTTCCAGTTTCCTTACACCGGCCATACGGCCCTCGAGCAGTTCCGCAACACTCAATTGAGCGAATGTTTTATATGTCGGAAATTTTTGAGGCAAAAATGGCAGAGCCCGGGCAATGCTTACATAACTGCGCCACGGAACTACGTTTTTAGAATCAGAGTCAAAAAAAGCCTCGATGATTGCGGTTCGTCCGTCACGGTTGAGATTCCCATAATAAAGCTCCAGTGGCTTCTCCATGAATCGCTGGAACTTCGAATTACGCCCCCAATTCGATGCAATGATATCCATGCGCCCATCGCCGTCGAAATCGCCAGTAGAAATGCCGTTCCATCGCCCCACGTACATTGCGAATCCGAGCCGATCGGTATCTTCCACAAAATTGCGGCCATTATAGCGAAAAACTCGAATCGGCCCGCAATCGCAAGCCAGCAGAAGCTCAGGTTTGCCATCGCTGTCAAGGTCACTGAAAACCGCGCCACTCACCATGCCGGCAGAACTGAGATCCGTGCTCAGAGACCGGTCCAGGCGAAACTGCCCGAAATGGTTGCGATACAAGCGCGATAAGCAGGGTTCCGGAAAATGGCCCGGCACTTGCCGGCTCCCCACGAAAAGATCCATATCTCCATCGCCATCAAGATCGCCCATGCCCAACGGGCCGGCCGAGGGGGTTTGGCCGTTAATAAGATCGAACAGTTTAAGATTTCTATCGTACTCAACCACCGAAGACATATTTCGCCCGCCTCCCTCATAATTGGATTGTGCAACGAGGAATCGATTAGTCCCGCGGCTGGACCAGCCCACAACGCCCACTTGATCTGCGGGAGCGATGACTGAATTGGGACGCAGCGCGAAGAAGCCATGCTGATCGTTGCGATAGAAAGCAGTTTTTCCTCCCCTGCCCGTCCCGATGATCAAAACCT
>JAQGOX010000872.1 GCA_028293365.1 Verrucomicrobiales bacterium
TGAATCTGCAGAAGACCCGGCTGCACGATCCTCTGCTCGGCTTCATGGGATCCAATGACCATCCTGGGGACTACCGGTCGAGCGGTTGCTCAGCGTGTCATGTTGTCTATGCGAATGATCGCTCCCCCAGCAACGCGGGATGGTACAGTAAGTTTGGGAATCAGGGGCTGAGCTTTAGCGGTGATCAGTCCGGACTTCGAAAAAATGAACGAGGCCATCCGATCAAACATCAGTTCACGCGCTCGATTCCAAGCAGCCAATGCATCACCTGCCACATGCACCAGGGGAACCTGTTTGTGAATCCATACCTCGGTTATACCTGGTGGGATCAGGAATCCGACGGCGAATTCATGTATCCCAAAAAACAGAAGAATCCGACTGATACCGAGCTCGCCGCCTCACTTCGAAAAAATCCCGAAGCCGCCGCAGCCAAGGGTTTGTGGGGCGATTTGGATTTCCTCGAAAAGGTGGCGGAACTGAATCCAAAACTGAAGCATACCCAATTTGCCGATTACCACGGTCACGGCTGGATTTTTCGGGCCGTCTTCAAAAAGGATCGCAAGGGTAATTTGCTGACCCTTGATGACGAAATTATTCCAGCCGACTCCACGAATAAATTTGCGCGCGCGGTTCACCTTAAGGATGTCCACCTTGCGCGCGGTATGCAATGTGTCGATTGCCATTTTGACCTTGATGTTCACGGAAACGGAAAATTATACGGCGAACCGCGTGCTGCCACGGCCATTGAATGTATTGATTGTCACGGCACGATCTCGAAACGTCCCAGCCTGATTGCGAGCGGGAACGCAAAGACGATGGCTGGTGATCCGATCGACCTCGCAAAAACTGCGACTCCCTGGGGACCGCGATTCGAGTGGGAAGGCAGGAAGTTATTCCAACATTCAATGATGAGTCCGGACACGCGCTGGGAAATTCCCCAAACTGTCGATACCATCGATCCGAGTTCTTCGCACTACAACGCGAAGTCAGCCTACGCAAAGACGATCCAGCGTGATGGCAGGAAATGGGGAGGTGTCTGTCAGAGGGAAGAAGATCTCGCTCACAATAATGGGTCCGTCTCCTGCCAGATCTGCCACACGTCTTGGGCTACCAGTTGCTTCGGCTGTCACTTGCCGATGCGGGCAAACCAGAAGGTTGCCGCGAATAAGTATGAAGGCATCACCACGCGGAACTATACCTCGTACAATCCACAGGTCGTGCGCGACGATGTTTTTATGCTGGGGATTGATGGCACGGTCAAAAGCAATCGGCTTGCGGTTCTTCGTTCTTCGAGTGCGGTGATCGTCGGCTCACAAAATCCCAATCGCGAATGGGTTTACTCACAGCAACAAACCGTCTCGGCCGAGGGCTATAGCGGTCAGGCGTTCAACCCGCATTTTCCTCACACGACCGGCAGCGTCGGGACGACTCGCGGCTGCAGCGATTGCCACGTCGCAAAGGGAAATAATAACAATGCGATCATGGCGCAGTTGCTCGGATTTGGAACTGGAACTGTAAATTTCTTTGGTCGATATGCGTATGTCGGCGAGGGCAGGGGGGGATTGGATGGAGTTGTCTGGACCGAACAGGATGAGCCGCAGGCAGCTATCGGAAGTCATTTGCACCAGCTCGCCTATCCGGACAATTTCGCGAAGCACGAAGCGACCGGTCGGAAACTTGAAACAGCGTACCATCATGAAGGCAAGGAGATCCTGGATTTGACCTTGCGTGGTGAATATCTTTACACCGCCAATGGCGAAGATGGATTTGAAGTCTTTGACGTCGCGAACATCGACCAAAAAGGTTTTTCTGAACGAATCGTCAGTTCGCCCGTTTCACCGCTCGGTCAGCGCACCTACGTTCCGACTAAATACGCCACTTCGGTGGCCTTGCCCTCGACTCTCGGAATCGATCCCGCGCGAACGTGCCTGCCCGAAAATGAAGAGCAGAAGATCCACATGCTCTATGCCTACGTTTATATCACAGACCGCGAGGAAGGTTTGGTGATCGTGAATGTCGCCACCCTTGTTGACGGTGACCCCGCAAACAATTTTCTGCCGAAGAAAATCGTTTTTAATCCGGACGACAAGCTCCATGGCGCTTCTCATTGTTACGTCGCCGGCCAGCGCCTCTTTTTAACGGCTGAACGAGGTTTATTCATCATCGACATCAATGATCCCGAGCGTCCGCGCATTATCAGTGAGGTGACGTCGAGTTTCCTGAACAAGCCGCGCGCGGTAGGGGTTCAATTTCGTTATGCATTCGTTACCGACTCCGAGGGGTTGAAAGTCATCGACATCACTGACCCAGTGCATCCGAGGCCGATTACCGACGGCGTCCTGTCCTTAAAAAACGCACAACGATTTTACCTCGCCCGAACCTACGCGTATGTGGCCAATGGAAATGAAGGTTTGGCGATCGTCGATATCGAGAACCCGGAGAAGCCGGGTTTGGTCCAGATGTTCAATGCCGAAGGATCGCTCAACGACACTCGGGCCGTCCAGGCCGGTTCGGTTAACGCGTCGGAATATGCTCTGGTTGCAGACGGCAAGAACGGGCTTCGCGTGCTTCAATTGATATCCCCGGATACCGTTGCTGAGCACATGGGTTTCAGTCCAAAACCAAGCCCGCGGATCATCGCAACGTACTCGACCAAATCGCCTGCGGTCGCTGTCTCACGCGGCCTTGACCGCGACCGGGTCGTGGATGAAAGCGGAAACCAAACCGTGGTTTTTGGACGAAGGGGTGCACGACCTTTCAACGAGGAGGAGATGAAGAAGTTTTATCAGCATGGCAAGCAAACGGAAAATGAATCCTCTGGGAAATTCTATGGAGTCGAAGATGTCGTGGCGCGCAACGGGCGTTTGACCACGCAATCCGGAGAAGTTCTCGAACCAACCGTCCCGTTTATCGCAGAGCCTGCCGAGCTACCTGTCCGGCCTTCAGTTGATCGATTGGTTCGCCGCCCCGAGTAGCAATTTTGCGATTGGCGGCTATGACCGGGAAACCTTTATCGCATCCAACTTTTAGGGAGGCACTCCGATTTTGGATCAAACTTGGGTTTATTAGTTTCGGCGGACCAAGTGGTCAAATCGCCGTCATGCATGCCGAGCTCGTCGAGCGAAGGCGCTGGATCAGCAATGCGCGATTCCTGCATGCACTCAATTTTTGCATGTTGCTTCCCGGTCCAGAAGCGACACAACTCGCGATTTATGTGGGCTGGTTGTTGCATAAAACCAAGGGCGGCATTGTCGCAGGCGTTTTTTTCATTCTCCCGTCGATAATCATCCTCTGGGTTTTGAGTCTGATCTACGTGCAATTCGGCAAAGTGCCCTGGGTGGATGCCATGTTCTTTGGATTAAAGCCAGCCGTCGTTGCGATCGTCGCTTCCGCTTTGATCCGGATCGGCAGCCGCGCATTAACGAATTCCGTCATGTGGATAATTGCAGCGGGTGCTTTTGTTTCGATCTATTGGTTCAAGGTTCCATTTCCGGTCATAGTCGCTTCCGCAGGATTGATTGGCCTGTTAGGCGGCATTTTGAGCCCTACCAAATTCCTCGTTTCCGCGGAGAAAATGCCTGCCTCCAGTGAATCTGTTCTTGATGACCAAACCAGCTCTCCTGCACACGCAAACCCGTCCCTTTTGGGTGGCCTCAGAGTGCTGGCAGTTTCGTTGGTTCTATGGTTCGTTCCGTTGCTTCTTATTGTTTGGAAGTTCGGCCAGGAACACACGTTGGCGCGTGAAGGAATGTTCTTTAGCAAGGCCGCCATGGTCACATTCGGTGGTGCTTACGCCGTTCTGCCCTACGTCTCACAGGAGGCGGTCGGGAGTTACAATTGGTTGAATGCGGCTCAAATGCTCGATGGCCTGGGTCTTGCAGAAACCACCCCGGGACCTTTGATCATGGTGCTCCAGTTTGTTGGTTTTTTGGGCGGGTGGAATCAGCCCGGCAACCTGCAACCACTACTGGCCGCGACCCTGGGTTCGGCGATCACGACCTGGACAACGTTCGTTCCTTGTTTTCTCTGGATATTCCTCGGCGCGCCTTATATCGAACAACTGCGCGGGAATGCTAGGCTCACAACTGCATTATTTACGGTAACGGCTGCAGTCGTGGGCGTGATTCTAAATCTCGCGGTTTGGTTTGGAATTCAGGTTCTATTCCCAAACAAAACCGGTATTGATGTATTCGCTTTGATTGTGTGCGGCGTTTCATTCATCGGACTGCTGAAGTGGAGTTGGAACGTTATTCCGGTGGTATTTGGCTCGGCGATCTGTGGAGTCCTCTACAAATTGGTATTTGCAAGCTAGAGCCGCGATCAACCGAGGAAGCTCACTCGAGTTTGACAGAATTGCTTCGGTAAGGCTTGAAGTCACTGCCCCAATCGATTCCGATCACGTCGAGTTTCATATGTGTTCCATCAACCTGTACGATAAGATAATGATAAGGATTGTCGCCAGGGTTAGGTCCGGGACGGACCAAATGTTCGAGCTCTACTTTCTGGCTTTTGTACACTTTTAAATAGTCAGTCAGATCGGGTTCCCCGCGGTATCCATAAAGCGGCGCTCCGCCACCGCCGGTGACAATTTGGTCCATGCGATATTTCTTGCCGGTACTATCCACATAGCGCTCGACCCAATGTTCGAACAAGTGCTCGTGGCCGGTGAAAATCGCTCGAACGTGATGCTCGCGGAATAAAGGCATATAAATCTGGCGAAGGTCGCGCGCTGGAGCCTCAATCTTTGCGCCACCGTGCCCTCCTGAAGAAAAGGGAGGATGGTGGAAAAATGCGAAAATGTTTGGATAACGGGTGTGATCGAGGTTGTGAAGCTGTTCCGATGCCCAGGCATATTGAGTGAGATCGGATGCAAGATTGGAATCAAGTGCCAGGAAAAAACTGTTTCCAAATCCGAAAGCAAACACGGGATATCCATCCAGCCGGCGCAACGCTCCGTTGGGCGGAATCAAATGATTGACGGCAGCGAGGTAATTGCTCAATCCGCGTTGACGATTCGTCGAAGTAATCTCACTCGCACTGGTCACGTCATGGTTCCCAGGTGCAAGAAAGTATGAAACCCCGCCTTCGGTCGTGAGGCGGTTGATCAGCGTTACGAAGCTGGCATTCCATTGCTTGGGATCGTTCCCATTGACTACAGCATCGCCGCTCTGCAATACAAACTCCACCGGGAAACCATTTGTTTTGGCTTTCGCTATCGTGGAAAGCATGGAATCGATCACGAGGGAGTGCTCGTATTGAACGTCTTTCCCGTCGCGTCTTCCTCGAGTATCTCCGTAAACCAGAAAGGAGAACTTCGTTATACCCGCACTCGCCGACTCAAGTGGAAACGGGATCTTCGGGGCCTTAATCGGGTTAACCGTCTGATTTGTAGAGGTTTTTGCGAAAAGTCCCAATTGCGAAAACAGGAGCGCAAAAACAACGATGGCGATTTGGTGCACGTTGATTATCTAACGCAAAAAAAAGGAGGTATCAATGCTTAGTCGAGCTCTGTGTTACCATCCCGCAGCAGGTTCCCACAGCTCAATTCGATTTCCTTCCGGATCCATAATCCAAGCGAATTTCCCAAATTCACCAGTTTCGCGTTTGGGATCGATTTCGACGCCTTCCAAGTGAAGCTGCTCAAGTAGCGCGTCCAAGTTTTCGACGCGGTAATTGATCATGAAAGGCGCGCTGCTGGGTGCGAAATATTCTGTGTCGCTGGGGAAAGGAGCCCAGATGGTGTGGCCGACTTTTGCGTCGTCCGAACCCCATGCAAAAGAAACGCTTCCATCCTGTCGCGGAACGATGCCGAGGTGTTTTGCGTACCAGCTCTGCAGTTTAGCGGGGTCGTTCGCTTTGAAGAATATTCCGCCAATGCCGGTCACGCGCTTCATGATACGCGCGAGAATATTATGGTTTCGACGGATCGGGAAGGAAATTTGCCGCTAATGAACGTGCGGCGATTCTGGAGTCTGCAAGCAGGGATTCCATTTCGATCGTGAGAGGATCTGCGACTTTGATGTTGATCTCGGGGAATGCTGGAAGCGAGGGCTTAACCTGTGGCTCTGGTTGCGGAATTCCCACTGATTGAATTGGAGATCTTTCCTTTGTCGGACTCGGGCTGAGCAACGCGTATGCGATGACCACGCCCGCAGCAATTGGAAGCGCAAGGCGGTAAATGGATCGGTCGATTCCCAATCTGGTTCCCCTCTCTGACGGTACTACATGCAGACCCTTCACGATGCGTGCGGATAGAAAAGGTGACGGTTCCGCGGTTGCCCTTTTCGAATCTACTTTCAGAAGGCTAGCCAAGCTTGCGGAGGCTCGCTCGGATCTTTGGCATATCTCACACGAACGCGAGTGATTGTGAAGTGCCGCTACGAAAGGGCCGGTGTATTTCGGTCCGAGCCATTCATTTAACCTGCAAAGAATCATAAGACCTCCGATTTAATAAATTTCTGTTTCAACAATTCCCGGCCTCGATGCAGCAATACTTTAACATATATTGGATTGCTGCGCATGATTTGCGCCGTTTCTGCGTTCGAAAAACCTTCGCCATACGTTAGCCAGAGCGCCTCGTACTGCTTTGGCTTCAGAAGGCGTTCGGCGACCTTCCAAATGGATTGAGCGTGGTCTTTTGCGGCTGCACTATCGGATGGATTGTTCGTTCCAGTCGCCAGATCCGAATCCAATTCTTCGGTGACCATAGTCCGCTGATAATGATTAATCGCCGAGCGGCGTGCGATTGTGAAAAGCCAGGTGGTGAAACTGTACTTCGAATCGAATCGAGAAATGGCGCGATAGGCTTTTACGAACGTGTCCTGCGTGAGATCTTCAGCATCGTGCTGGTTGCGCACAAATTGCCAGATGAAATTATAAATCCGCGCGTGGTGTTTTTCGACGAGGACTTCGAAGGCCGTAAGAGAACCATTTTGCGCCTCGCGAATGCGGATCAAATCATCGGATGCGGGCAAAGGGGCGGCGAGTGTCGCTTTTTGATCGGCGTCCACTCGCATATCCCAGTTCAATGTCGACTCCAGCTTCAGATTAACCTTTCTGTTTGTCAGCGATCTCTTTGATCGCGTTACTGACAGGGAACGAAAGATTAATCTTCAAAAGATTCTCGCCCTTGTCGATTTTGAGGGTCTGGATAAATGTATTCAGTTCCTTGTTGTCACTTTGGGTTAGCGAAACGAGAGCGATCAAGCCCTGGATCACTTGCTGCATTTGATTGCATGATTCCTGGTCCTTGGATTTGAGCGCCAGGCGGAAATTCAGCTTGTCTTCTCGTTCTCCGATGGTGAGTTGACCGCCTTCTGCCATCTGCAAAATCTTTGCTTGAGGGAATGCTTTGGCGCTTTCTCCCAACCCTTCAGCGATTCCGAGCAGGAAAAATCCGTGATCAGTGTTACCAAACCCTGTGAATGCTTTGGACTCTGACAGAGAGCCGTTACCGGTCGCCAGGACTTCACGTGCTTTGTTTAATTCGGTTTGCGATTTGCCCACGAGCAAATGACCATTGTGCAACGCCTGCACAAAAAGATCTTTGTTAACCTTATAAACGTCGACATCCTTGATATCCAGCTTTTCGACTGAAAATCCCTGAGTTACGCCCGCCATGCCGGCCTGGAGGAGTGTCTCCAACTTTTTTTCGGATTCGACATCGGTCTTAATGAGCAGGACACCATTGCGATCATGTCGGGTGGCTTCATTTCCGAAGGCGGTTAGGCTCTGAACATTTCCGACCAAAACTCCGATTAGAGGAAACGCTTTTTTGGCATCATTGAGTTTTTTATCGAGAACATCGCTGAAAATGTATTTGCCCACCGCCGTTTGGCGAAACGCATCGACATCGAGGTGAAGGAGCCATTTGGCATCCGCGGAAATTTCTTTGCGCTCTAGCGGAGCGCCGAACGTGGCGATCACTGACAAGAGCAGACCTACAATTATTATTTTCATATCTTCGTTTTGCTGCTGATATATTCACGGCAACCAAAGAAAAGGTTACAGTTTTCTTTGGGAACTTTGAATCCGGCTGCGGGAAAAATGTAGTAGTGGAGTGGCGATACGCATTTGCTCTTTCAAACGACACTCCCGAAAGCGCCTCGATTTCCAAAAATCGCACTGAAAAAATATTGGAGATGTTGAGAGTAGCGCAGGAAAGTTAGAGCGTCGTCACCTCCGCTGCTACATTGTCTCAAGTGGATTCAGGCGGTTTGCGGCATTTCCTCTTGAATGTAAGTCGATTCCTTGTAGCGATAAGCCACGAAGATAAACGCTATCGCGGTGACCAGCATCAGAACGGTGAAAAACATGTAATAGCTTGCGCCCGGCAGTTTGCTGGTTCCATCGGCGTTTTGGATAAACCGATTTACGAGCGCGGTGAACTGATTGCCGAGTGATATTGAAAGCAGGTATATCGACATGATGACCGATTTCATTTTGCGCGGCGCCTGAGTATAGGAGAATTCGAGACAGGTAATGGAAACCAGGATTTCGCCGGAAGTCATCAAAGCGTGACCCAGTGCCTGCCATCCAATGTAGGGATGCAGACCCAGCGTGATTTGAGATTCCACCCACGCGGAAAGCAGAAAGGGCAAGGAGGTTACAAAAAGGCCAATTGAGATTTTGCGGAGCGGCGTCAGAGGGAAAACTTTGTCAAGGAGCGGATAAATCACATAGGAGAACAATGGAATAAATGTGAGCGTGAAAATGGGATTGAGTGTTTGCACCTGGGCCGGGAGCCATTCTCGTCCGAATGCGTGTCTATCCATGTGTCCTGCCTGTAAAACCCACGCTGAGGCGGTTTGTTCCCAGAGGGACCAGAAAACGGCGACGAAGGCGTAAATAACCAGGAGTTGTCCGATTGAACGAAGCCCTTCCTTGCTGAATGTCTCGCGGATGAAGGCCGAGCCTCCTGGAGGAATATGCGCGAAACGGTAGCGTCCCAGCCAGAACACCCAGGTCGCCAAAACCATAAGCACAAACGGAAGTGCAAATGCGGCCCTTGCGCCATGTTGAGCAAGCAAGTACGGGACAAGCATCATCGAAAAAGTGGAGCCGAAATTGATGGAAAAATAAAACCACGAGAAAACACGGGGCAAAAGATGCTGATTTGTGGCTCCAAATTGATCGCCAACGTGCGCGGAAACGCATGGCTTGATGCCTCCGGAACCGATCGCAATCAACGTCAATCCAAGGAAAAGGCCGGTTCGTGTCGAATCGATAAATAAGGCAAGAGCCCCGATGCTGTACACCACCGAAAGCCAAATAATAGTGCGATATTTGCCGAAAACAGAGTCGGCGAGCAATCCTCCCAGCAACGGGAAGAAATAGACGGCGGAAACAAAATTGTGGTAGGCGACCTTTGCGTTTTCGTCCGACATGAAATCTGGTTTTCCCGTTCGGGTGAAAAGATATTGGGTCATGAAAACGACTAAAATTCCCCGTAAACCATAGTAGGTGAAGCGCTCGGCAGCTTCGTTCCCGATGATGAAGGGAATTCCGGGAGGCATTCCGGATGTTTTAAGCGGTGCTGTAAACCAGGCTCGTTTCGGCATTGGATGAACTGTGCCTCAGGATTTGGGAAGAATAAAGCCCTCGATGCGGATCGTGAATGTTTTCCCATGACTCATTCGGATTCATTGATTTGACACCGCACCCGCAGCCAGTACTCTATTTGTTGAAGATGAACACTTCCAATGAGACTGATACGGTCCTGAAGGTAACTGATTCTGCGGCGGCCCAACTTAAAACAATGCTGGCGCAGGAAAAAGATGCTACTGGAAAAGGGCTGCGTGTTTATGTCGAAGCTGGTGGCTGCTCCGGCATGCAGTACGGAATGGTATTTGACGAACCTCGTCCCGATGATCTGGCGGTCGAATATCAGGGGGTGCCGGTACTGGTGGATGCCTTCAGCGCGGAATACCTGCGCGGATCCGTGATCGACTTTAGTGATGCCCTTACCGGTGGAGGCTTCAAGATCTCCAATCCGAAAGCCAAGCAATCGTGCGGTTGCGGGAAGTCATTTGAAACCTGAGCACCTGTTTCAGGACTTTTTTTCGATTCGCAATCTGCGCAGTGGGGGTTCAATTGTGCGGCTCGCCAAATGGGTCTGGACCTCTTTTTCCAAAGAAAGGAGGTGCTGCACGTCCAGCACTTCACATTCCACAGTGCCGTAAACAGCTCCTCTGGATAACAGATCAAAGGCGTATAATCTCGGACCGAGGAATCGCGGAGCGCCAATTCCGTCTATCCAAACGCCTTTATGCCGTAATGCCACTGCTCGCTCGATGACTGGGTTTTTGGTTGCCGATAGCTTCAATGTCCGTGAGATAGTTCCTTTCGATTGCGGGCACCTGCTGCAACTCTTTTAGTTTCTTGAGGAGAAGAATGCATTGCGGATGTTGCGAAGAATAGTCGGGAATATTCTGACAGGGAAAACCTCAGCAACCCTCAGGCGATCGCGCAGCCCAAGCGCATAGGATAGGATCAGCGGTCGGCCGTTAAATGGATTTGGACGGCCGCTCCTCGGGTTTGAGGACGGCTATCGCGACCCGCCGCAACATGTTAATCAAATCATCCAAATCGAGGGGCTTTCGCAACACGTGTGTCGCTCCCGCCGCGGACGCTCCCTCCATTTCTGTGGGCGACGCCGAGCCGGTAAGGATGACTACCGGCAAATCCGTCAGCGCGGGTTGTTCGCGAATCCATTGGACCAATTCGACTCCCGTTCCCCCCGGCATGCGGAAATCAGAGACTACCACGTCCGGGAAGGGATATTGATCGCGATTGAGGTACATGCCGGCCCCCTGAAGGTACGCCCTGGCTTCGCTAGTGTTCCGGCAAAGCGAGAGCGTTCCACAATCGGGAACCTTTTTGAAGGCGCGCTGAATCAGGAGAGCGTCATTAAGATCGTTCTCCACAATCATGAAATGCCTTTTCAGCTCTTGAGCCATCTGTATTCAGCCTACATTTATTGAATCCAAAAGCATTCAGGGTTTTGCCGATTTAGAGATCGGAAACAGTACTTTACGAAATAGCTCCCGCTTCCCTTCGTTTTAAGCGATACTGAATGCAAGGGACTGATACCAATGACAACCAAACTATTTTCTGAACTGGGCCTTTCGCCGGAACTGCTCAAAGCGATCGACAAACTCGGCTATGAACAGGCTTCACCTATTCAAGCGGAAGCTATTCCAGTCTTAATGCAGGGCCGCGATGTGGTAGGGCAATCGCAAACCGGGTCCGGGAAGACCGCCGCATTCGCGATTCCGGCGATCGAGAAAGTCGACCCACAAAATAAAGTCGTTCAGGCACTCATTCTTTGTCCGACCCGCGAACTCGCCGTGCAGGTCTCTGAGGAAGTTCATAAACTTGCTTTCTTT
>JAQGOX010000881.1 GCA_028293365.1 Verrucomicrobiales bacterium
GCCCCAGATCACTAGCGTATCTTTCAGAAGGCCGCGGGATTTCAAGTCCTTGACGAGTGCAGCCTGAGCCTGATCCACCTCGCGGCAAACCTTCTCGAAGTCGCCTTCCAGGTTTTCGCCGGGACCACCGTGGCTATCCCAATTCGTGTGATAAAGCTGAACGAAGCGTACGCCACGCTCAACCAGGCGACGGGCCAGGAGGCAGTTGCGGGCGAATGAAGGTTTCTGCTTGTCCACCCCGTAGAGTCCCAATGTGGCATCGCTTTCCCCGGAAAGATCAATCAGTTCGGGCGCACTCGATTGCATTCGATATGCCATTTCATAGGCAGAGATGCGGGTGGCAATTTCGGGATCCCCAGTTTCGACCAGGTGATTGAGGTTCAAATCACGAATCGCGTTGAGGGTCTCACGTTGCCGCGCTGCCGTAATCCCGGCGGGACTCGCGATATCAAGAATTGGGGAAGTTCCACCGCGCAATGGCACACCCTGATACGAGGTCGGCAGAAAGCCACTGCTCCACAGTGCAGAGCCGCCTCGTGGTCCCCGCGGACCACTCTGTAAGACAACAAAGCCGGGCAAATCTTTCGACTCGCTTCCCAGACCGTATGTTGTCCAAGCGCCCATACTGGGCCTTCCAAACTGTCCTGAGCCCGTATTCATGAATAATTTGGCTGGAGCGTGATTAAACAAATCGGTTGCGCAGGAACGAACAAAGCTAATGTCATCAACGATCGAAGCAGTGTGCGGAAATAGCTCGGAAATCCACATGCCCGATTGTCCGTGCCGGTCGAATTTCCTTCGAGTGCCGAGCAATTTGGTACCATGACTGCTGTTCATGAATGCAAAACGCTTCCCCTCGATGTAAGACTGCGGAATGGACTGATTGTTCAGTTCGATAAGTTTGGGTTTGTAGTCGAACAGCTCCAATTGGGACGGCCCCCCGGCCATAAACAGGTAGATAATATTCTTCGCGCGTGGCGCGAAGTGCGAAGCCTTTGGCGCCATTGGATTGCCTAAAGCCTCCGGCTCTCCAGCCTTCGCGCCTCGCTCATTCAGTAACGAAGCAAGGGCGAGAGATCCCAAGCCCAAGCCGCAACGGCCAAAGAAATGGCGGCGAGTGAGCCGCTTTAAACGGTCTGCTTCTAGAATTTGATTCATAGCGCTCACTTATTCGCGGGTGACTGTTTCATCCAGGTTCAAAAGCACGCGCGCCACGGTCGTCCACGCAGCCAGTTCTTTGAAATCAGGACGTCCCGCTGTGCTTGCTGTTAGCAGTGCATGTGCTTCATCGGGTGCATTGGTGAACGAGACGAGCTCGCGCTCGATAATATTGAGCAAACGCTTCGATTCTTTTGGCTGGGGCTTTCTGGAAAGGCAAACCTCAAATGCTCTTTCCACTTTCGCCGCGTCCGAACTCCCGCCTTCTTTGAGAATGCGTGCCGCGAAAGCCTGGGAAAAATCATAAAAGGCCGCATCATTCAACAGGGTAAGCGCCTGAAGGGGCGTATTCGATCGCGTGCGCCGAGTACAGGCGCTTAAAGCGTCAGGGCTATCGAAAACAGCAAGCGCGGGATGAGGGGTCGCGCGCCAATAGAAAGTATACAGTCCGCGCCGATAACGGTCCGTTCCGGGGCTGACTGTCCAGGGACGCTTGCTTTGGCCGAGAGCCATGACTCCATCCGGTTGCGGCGGGAAGACGCTCGGACCGCCGACAGTGTCATTAAGCAGACCGCTCGCAGCCAAACAAACATCACGGACGATTTCCGAATCCAATCGCAAGCGCACCTGTCTGGCCAGCAAATGATTATTCGGATCGATCACCGCTAACTCAGGCCGCGCATGCGATGATTGGCGGTACGTGGCCGAGGTAACAATCAATCGATGAATATGCTTAAGACTCCACGGTTTTGCTCCGGAATCTACGGATGGATTGACCAACTCCGTCGCAAGCCAATCGAGGAGTTCAGGATGAGTTGGAAGCGAACCTTGTGTGCCAAAATCATTTTCGGTTTCAACCAGGCCTCGCCCGAAATATTGTTGCCAGATTCGATTGACAATCACACGAGCCGTTAAGGGGTTTTCAGGGCTAGCGATCCAGCGCGCGAGATCGAGACGGTTGGTGCGGCCCGGGTCGGCAACCTTGAAGGGTGGCAAAACGGCAGGCACCCCCGGTCCCACCTTCTCGCCATGACGCGTAAAATCGCCCTTGGTAAAAATAAAACTATCGCGCGGCTGTTTTAGTTCCACCATGACCAGGGTAGTGATTGGTTTAGGCTGGCGTTTTTCAAGTTTGGAGAGTTTGCTGTCGCGATCTTTAAAATCGGCGTTCTTTCCGTCATATTCGCGAAACGCAACTCGCTTCTGCTCCAAAGATCGCTCTGGAAACGGAATTTCAGTCGCTCGCTGAATTTCCGGTTTCAACTTTTGCTTCGCTTCAGCGCTAAGGGATTGTTCCCAGGCGACCAGTTCTTTGCCTTTAGTGTCTAAAAATCGATTTAGATCGCCGCGCAGTTCTTCAAGTTGATTCTCAACATTCTCCATCGGTTCGAATTCGCCGGGAATTTCAAGAACTCCTTCTGGGGCTGCTTTTCCATGCCCATCTTCCATGGTATTATTGAAAAATGCGAATAATTGATAAAACTCGCGCTGAGTGATCGGATCGAATTTGTGATCGTGACACTGGGCGCAACCAATAGTGAGACCCAAAAACGCAGTACCTGTGGTGCCGACCCGGTCCAGGATCGATTCGATTCGGAATTGCTCGGGATCGATACCGCCCTCCTGATTGATTTGTGTATTGCGGTGGAAACCGGTGGCAATTTTCTGATCAATCGTGGGGTCCGGAAGGAGGTCTCCTGCGAGCTGTTCAATCACAAAATCATCATAAGGCAGATCCTGGTTCAAGGCATGAATTACCCAGTCCCGGTATTTCCAGATTGAACGCGGCGCGTCTATGCTATACCCATTCGAATCCGCATAACGGGCTACATCGAGCCAATGCCGCCCCCAACGCTCTCCATAATGAGCAGATGCCAGAAGGCCATCAACGAGCCGTTCGTAGGCGTTCGGCTGGGTATCGTTTACAAATGATTCGACTTCAGCGATTGAGGGAGGCAACCCAGTCAGATCCAGGCTCAACCGTCTTATCAAAGTCACCCGATCGGCGACGGGTGCGGGCTTGATATTCTCTTTTTCAAGCCTGGAGACAATAAAGTTGTCCACGGGATTACGAATCCACTGAGCATTCACGACGGCAGCGGGTGACCGCCGGATCGGAGGAATAAATGCCCAATGTTTACTGGCTTCGGGCGCCTCATCCGCGGGAGCGACTACTGCTTCATTGATCCATTTTCCAATCAAATCTACTTGTACCTGACTTAGCGCCGGCTTCTTAAATGGCATGCGAGCGATCTCTGGATGGATTCCGTTGATGACTTGCATCAGCAAACTCTCTGAAGCTTTGCCAGGTTTCCAGGCAGGGCCGTTTTCCCCGCCTTTCAGAGCAAAAAGAGCGGTATCCATTCGGAGGCCGCTTTTTTGCTGCGCCGCCCCATGACACCGATAACAATTTTCGGCGAAAATCGGTTTAACTTCGCTAAAATAATCGATCGGTTTCGCCCAGAGCACCACACCTCCCGCAATCATGAATAGGAAGAAGGTGATCGGAGTGCGCATGAGATTCGGTTTTAGATTTGACTTGGAAAAATAACACACAGAAGGAACAGTGCGAAGGAGGAATTTCAAAATTGGCACCAGTTTAAATTCCCGCAATTTAAGATAAGTGAGGAAGTTCGAATGAAGCACTGTTTTTTAAAATTAAACCATCGGCCCATCTCGATCGGCATTGCCATGGTATTTGGCACGATTGTGCTTGGAGCCGCCGAACCAATCATAAAATCGGAAAACGCTTCGGTCCGCCACGAGGTCAAGCGGGCAATCGATAAGGGCCTGGCCTGGTTGGAAAAAGATCAAAATACAAACGGGTTTTGGTCGACGGCAGATCATCCCGCAATCACGGCTCTGGCCCTGATTGCATTCGAAGGGCGAGTGGAAAGTGAAAGATTGGGCCCTGAAGCGCCGCCGATCAAAAAGGGATATGCGTTCCTGCTCTCATGCGTTAAGACGAACGGTGGAATCTACCGAAATGACCTGCCGAGCTATAACACTTCAGTAGCGCTGACGGCTTTTTGCGCGGCAAACCGTGCTGAGTACCGGCCGTTGATTCAAAAGGCGCGCCAGTTTCTGATAGGCTTTCAATACGAATCTGTAGACTCGAACGATCCTTTAAATGGGGGCATCGGTTACGGAACCCAGGACAAAACGCCTGATCTTTCAAATACCTCACTCGCTTTGGAAGCGCTCTATCACAGCAAACAAATCATTGCGGACAAAAACAACTTCGATGCAAAAGATTTGAACTGGCCCGCCGCGATTCGCTTCCTGCAAAATTGCCAGAACCTCCCCGATCAAAATCATCAGAAATGGGCATCCGATGACTCGCAGAACCAAGGCGGATTCGTTTATGCCCCGGGAAACAGCAAGGCCGGAGAGACCAATCTGGCCCCCGCTCGAATTGCGCTCCGATCCTATGGAAGTATGAGTTACGCGGGTTTACTCAGCTACATTTATGCGGATTTGCGCCGGGACGATCCGCGCGTGAACGCTGTGATGGACTGGCTGCGCTCCAATTACACACTAGCGGAAAATCCGGGCATGGGGCAGCAGGGACTGTTCTATTATTACCATACGATGGCAAAAGCGCTTACGCTGTACGGAGGTGATACAATCGAAACGAAAGAAGGGAAGAAGATCAAGTGGCGAGAGGAACTGGCATTGAAGCTTATAGATTTGCAACTGGGGAATGGTTCCTGGAGTAATCCGTCGGGGCGTTGGTTCGAAAAAGATGCCGATCTGGTCACTGCGTATGCCGTGATTGCATTGGATATGGTCTATGGAAACCTGTGAATTTACAAATGCCCATGGGTGATTCCATGGCGCCCTTGAAGGCGCAAGTGTGCACCGTTTTATTCAGCCTTCTGTTCGAGTCAGTTCTGGCGGGGGAGGTTACCGGGGAATCTACGAATCAAATGATTCGACAGGTCGGACCTGGAGAATTTGCAATGGGAAATCTCAAGTTCGACAAAAAGCGCCGCACGGTTACATTTCCAATCACACTCAATCAAGCGCAGGGCTCAATGGAGTATTTGCTCGTAACGAGCCACGGCAAAATTCACGAAAGTATCTTTCGAACCGATACCAAACCAGAAGAAATACACATTGCAATGCTGCTGCTCGGAGCAACCGGCGCTGGAACCAATTCGATTCCAGGAAGCGTCGAAGGACCTATTTCCAATCCCTCCAAAGAAATCATCCACGGAAATCCAGTTGCGCTATCGGTTAAATGGATGCTGAACGGCAAAGAAGTTGAACGGCCCGCGGAACAGTTGATCTTCAACGAACAAACGCGGTCAACTCCGCAGCCGGGAAACTGGGTTTATAATGGATCTGTTGTGTGGCAGGGTAAATTCATGGCGCAATTGGAAGGCTCGATCTCATCCTTAATTACCGATCAAACCGCGCTGATTAATAATATCGCAAGCGGGCATGATAATGATCAGGTCTGGACAGTGAACACAAATAGTCTGCCACCCGCAGATTTGGAGTTGAAAATGACAATTCGGTTGGAAGAGCGGTCCAAAGGGGAATGACGCTGCGAGGCAACTCCCAGCGGGGCGATTAATTCGTCAAAGATCGCAATTCATTTTCAAACGCACCGAGAACAGTCGAAAAACGATATTGCTCCACGAAAGCTCTTCCGGCTTTGCCAAATTCGGCAAGTCTTTCAGGAGAATCGGCCATGGTCTCGATCGCCAAAGCCAATGCTAGCGGTTGGCCCGGACAAACGTTCATCCCAAACTTGGCGATGTGACTTGCGCGGGCCAGATCGCTTGTATCATCCGCCACCGTCAGCACCGGCTTCGCGAAAGCAAGCGTCATCAGTAATTTACTCGGGAAAAAAGATCCCCCCGCGCCAGCCTGCTGGGTAATGACACAAACGTCAGCGTCGTTTAGTAATTCCCGATGTTGAGCCACCGGTTGAAGGGGAATCATCGTTACGTTCGGAAGGTTGTACTTTTGAACCAGTTTTTCGATTGCCTCCCGCTGGTTACCTTCACCGCAAAAGAGAATCCTAATGCGAGGGTTTTGGAGCAGACGCGCCGCTTCAACCAGGATCTCCAATCCCTGCTTAACTCCCATGTTTCCTGAATAAACGACAAGGAAATCGTCCTCCCGGATCCCCTTCCCTTTTCGGAACGAGCCACGTTTCGGCCAATACTTCTCGTCAAGGATATGGACTCCATTTGGGAACATAATTTGCTTTTCCCGAGGCACGTTCTTTTTGGTAAAAGCGGAAAGCATTCCCTGACTGATGCCGCTAACGCGATTTGCCTGGTTGTACGAAAACGCTTCCAATCGGTAGAGACACTTGATAGCAAACTGATTTTTCACCATGCCAAGTCCTGCAGCAGCATCCGGCTGCAAATCCTGAACGTGAAACACGAATTTCGCCCTGGTGAATCTACAAACCAAAGCAGCGGCTGCGCCCAACAGAAGCGGTGGTGAAACCACCACGATAACATCGGAGCAAGGCAGGAAAGGAAAACGCAGCATCGAAGTGAAAACAAAACTCGCTTCATGGAGAAGCCGTGTCAAAAGCGTGACCTTGTGAGGCACATAATGCCAACAACGATGAACTGGAGGTCCATCCAGGACGTCGGTACGATAGATGCAAAAGCGCTCGGTCGGCAATTTTCGCCACGCTGGATAGTATGGAAAAGTGGTCAGCATCCGCACTCGATGCCCGCGTTCGAAAAGGTAATCGCAAAGTTCCGTATTGTAGGGACCGATGCCAGTCAACTCCGGGGAATAATTGATTCCCCAAACCAGAATGCGTAATGATTTCGGGCGTGTCACTGCTACTGGAACTCGAAAGAAGAAATGGTAACTGAGCCAGGCCAATACAACTCCCATCCACCCGGACGCGACATCGCCCAAATCGGAAATGCGCCCGGGAATCCAAATCTGAGCGAATTCAAGAGACGCAACAAAAGCGAGCAGCAAGAAAAAACGCTTGCGCTGCCTCTGAAGGATTCTTTGCGGACTAGCGTTTGTAATCTTTGCCGGGTTATGACCAAGCCAGAAAGCGATAGTCGAAAAAACAAAAAAAGCCAGAAAGTTGCTGAGCGCATCATGCGCGTTGAGAGGATTGGATAGAAGTCGGGGCAACTCGTGCGCCCTTCCTCCGCCAGGTGTCGGTTCCAGGGTCAACCACAGAATTGCCGCGGTTAAAATCCAGAAAAGGACAAAAACCAGGTTGCGCAACGAAACACGCGTGGACTTCAACAGGTCCGCTTTCGTTTCAGCTCATACGTTTTGGCAACGCTTAAGAATTCGTAAAAACCATGAAGTCGGGCAAAATAATAACCCTCACGGCCATCCAAAAACCCTCGCTGCCAGAAGTATACGTAACAAAATCGAAGAAAAGGACGGAACGGAACGTTCTTCGAAAGTCGTTTTAGACGACGCCGCAGGCCAGCGTCTTCGTGCTGCAATTGCTCCCCTGCCCCATCGAGCGCTCCGGCGGCGGCAACCCGTGCTTCCCAATTGGAATAACGGTTATGCTTTTCCACAAAAACCTCCACCGAAGGGAAGGCATAGTGATCCATTTCACAGCGTAACCGGCCGGTGGCGCCCTTAACAATCACGTGCTCATGGACCTCGTTGTCCCCGCTCGCGGTATCCAGTTCCGTAAGTTTCTCGTAGGAGCCGAGGCGATGCTTGAACAGGCGAAGATTCCAATTCGGGTAGTAAGCATGCTTGAGCCATTTTCCCATGAATTGAAAACGCCGATTAATCCAATAGCCAACAATCGAATGGTTCGGATCGCAAACGATGTCGCGAAGCTCTGCCTCTGCTTCAGGAGGCAAAACTTCATCTGCATCCAAAATGAAAATCCATTCGTGCCTGAAGGGAAGGTTTCGAAGTGCCCAGTTTTTCTTTTTGGGCCAGGTGCCGTTAAAATAGAATTGAACGATTTTCGCGCCGACGGAAGCCGCAATCGCTTCCGAAGCGTCCGTGCTTTGTGAATCGACGATAAAAATCTCGTCCGCCCATGCCACCGATTCGAGGCAACGCTTCAAATTGCCCGCTTCATTCCTGATGGGCACGAGGATTGAGATGGGGATCTTCAAGTGGGGCCAATTCAAACGGCAGGAATTTGTTTTCGCGGCTTGATCGGCACGCAAGGATGTCCGGCGGAAACGGTCCATCCGGGCATGTCCTTTAATACGACTGACCGCGCGCCGATTACCGCGCCGTCACCAATAACGACTCCGGGTCCTACAAAACAGTCTGCGCAAACCCAGGCTCTACTGCCGATAGTGATTGGAAAAGCAAGCAATGGAAACTGCGGCGATTCGTAGTCATGCGTTCCCGTGCATAGGTGACTCCCCTGCGAAACAATCGCATCGCGGCCCAAAGTTATTTTAGCCTGATTGTAAATAATAACTCCATCGGCGATTGCGGCAGAATCGGCGCAATCAAGGTTCCAGGGCGCCCAAATAATCGCTCCGGGATAAATGTGGCAATTGGATCCCATTGTCGCGCCAAACAATCGCAACAAAAAAGAGCGCCAGGAATGAAAGGGACGCGGACTGGGACGAAATAACAGGAAGCAGACAGTGCCCCAGAGCATCCGACCCATTCTGTTTTTCAGCGAAAAAGGAGCATCACCCAGATTTTTATCCATTGTTTTTCGAATTGAACATTAGTTTTTTAAACAAGCGCGGAAACGTTCCACTAGACGCTTCATCTCGAAATGCCGTTCAAAACAGACCAATGCGTTCCTTCGCATAGAGTGCTTCTCCGAATCCTGGAGATCAAGCCAGCGCAAACATATGTTGAAAAGCCCCTCCAAATCGTCGTTCCCCACAAATCCTGCCCCTTCCTGTTCAATTTCACGCCAAATATTTACTTTGTTTGAAATCAAAACCGGTACTCTGCAGGCAAGGGCCTCGGCAACTGCGATTCCGAAATTTTCCTGATGTGATGGCAATATAAATACTTCCGCATTATAAAATGCGCCCCATTTTAAATCGCCACTTAACATCCCGGTCCAAATAATCCTGTCCGTTATTTTCAATCTAGCGGCAAGCTGTTCGAGTTTTGACTTTAGACATCCTTGATCAGGACCGGCGATAACCAAGCGAAGAGACGGTCTTTGGGGCGAAATCCTGGCGAACGCCTGCAAAAGCAGATCAATTCCTTTCTTCTCGTGCAAACGCGCCAGAAAGAGCCAAAATTCCTGTCCCTGAAGAGCGGGGAAGGCGGTGAGAAATTCAAGACGATAGTGAAGTGGATCCCCAGAGGGCATGGTGGTGCCAAAACCGACAACTGTTTCGTGACAGCGGTACAACCAAAAGGACTCACGTGCGAGTCGGCGCTCTTCTTCACATGTAAAGAATACCTGTTTGGCATCTCGTAATACGCGATATTCGGCCCACGGCCAGTAGAGCCATTTTTTCATATGTTTCAGCGGATAGGTCCTTTTGAACCAGGGATCGAGCATCCCATGTGGAAAAACATAATATGGAACCATCGATCCGCGGAGAACACGCCAGACGCCGAATGAACTATATTGCCACAGTCCATCCACGATCACAGCGTCAAAGTCCTGATAATGGTTGCGCAACCAAGTGGTAAAGTTCGAAGTATAGCCATACCCGGTATTCACCGGTCCCAGAGCATGAACTCGAATGGGAAATTCCCTAACCCAGGGATCTGATGGCGAGTCGAGCGAAGCGACTTCGACGATGTCACCCGTGTCCGCATGGAATCGCGCCATTTGTATAACACCTTCAATGGGGCCACCTCCAGCGGGGTCGACCGAGCGAATTGAGTGAAGGATCTTCAATTCTTTTTTCGGCGAGCCAACTCCACGTAACGAGCACAGTAATTATCGGTCATTCGACCCGCGGAAAAACGATTTACGTTGCGTAATCCAGCCTCAATGCGGGCGGCTTTTTCACCAGAATTCTCATTTAGAGCGCTCCAAATCATCGCGGCCGCTGTTTCCGCATTTTTAGGGTCAAAGTAAAAGGCTGGATCACCTCCGGCTTCTGTCATGGGAGCGCGGTTTGAGGTCACGACGCGACAACCACAAGCCTGCGCTTCTATTATCGGCCAGCCAAAGCCCTCTTCGAGTGACGGAAATATTAGAATTTCGGCTATGGAATAGAGTGCTCTCAGTTCTTCGCTGCTC
>JAQGOX010000916.1 GCA_028293365.1 Verrucomicrobiales bacterium
ATGCGTCGCAATTTGCGTCCAAAAAAAGGGCAGCAATGCCTTCCGCCGCTCCTGGGAAGTCTCCCTCCAATACATTTTTCGCAATGCGTTTGTATCATTGACCCCTCCATCCTTTGTTAGCAATGCAGCCTCCGCGCCATTAAACACCTCTTGCCATCGGAAGCCGTCACTGATGATCAGAAATACATTTCGAGTCTTAAGTTCCGCGCCCATCAAGAAAAAAGAGTTCGCAAACCCGAACACGAAGAGGAGGAAGAATCTGAAGGTTATCATGAGTGCGCAAGGGCTGCCCCGCGTTTGCAGCGACACGCTCTATGTCCAGTTTCTGCCGATCACCGTGCGCCTCAATCGTCAACAATCAACTCAGGGACCAATCCTCACCCTGTCTTGGATCGGCGGCGCCGGGCCCCTATCGAGTTCAGAAGGCCACGAACTTGACGGTGGCTGACTGGCAAGACTATCTGATCAAACGCTCAAACCCTTTTAGCCTGGAGTCTGATGAGCGATCGGCTTCTACCGAGTGGCGGAGGCGTGACGCGCAGCAGCAGGCTGTGGTCGCGCAATGTGTCGGCTGATACGTAAAAAAGCCGATGAAACGCTCATTACGCTCCATTGTCGCACGAGTCGGCGTCGCTGCTATTCAATTCCGCGGGCTTTACATCACGCGCTTGCCAGCAGTTGTGATTGACTGATACGGTCATGCAGATGTGATCGCTGCTCCTGTGCAGCCCGGTCCGACCCAATCGTTGTCGCTATTGGAAGGGCGTCACCTTCTCGCCGCAAGCGAGCGGCTGCTGGCCAGCAATGGCCAGGTTATCTCAACCGTGAACATTGTATGATCATAGTCGCTGGTGGTGGCATTGGCGGACTGACGCTTGGCTGCGCACTTTCAAAGGCACGGAAGCCTTTTCAGATTTTTGAACGCGCGGGCGAACTCCGGCCTATCGGCGCAGGCATCGCATTATCCCCAAACGCATTTCAGGCTTTGGCGCACATTGGTATGGATGACCGGGTGCGGAGTTGCGGTTGGGACCTCGAACTCGCTGACCTTTGTGATTCCCGGGGGCGGCTCCTAATGCGAGCTCGTGTGCCAAAACTCGCCGCGGGTGTAACCAAGGCGATGACGCGAGCAAACTTGCAACAGGCGCTCATCGAAGAACTGGGCACGACTGTTCAGACAGGGCGTGCAGTTGTAGATTACCAGTCAACCTCGAGTGGTGTTCGCGTTCGCATGGCCGATGGTGAAGAAATTGAAGCTGAATTGCTCGTGGGTGCCGATGGATTGCGCTCCTCCGTGCGGCGAGCGATGCGTGGCAATGAACTGCTCCGGTATAGCGGTCAAACAAGTTGGCGTGGGCTCGTCACGGGCGTGGAAATCAATGAACCGCATTGCGTCACGGAGAGCTGGGGACCCTGCCAACGTTTCGGCATGGTACCGATAGGTGCAAGCCACGTTTATTGGTTCGCAGTGGCAAATGCTCCGGTGGGTGAACGGGATGAGATCGATCCGCGACACGAATTAAGGAGGAGATTTGCGGGCTGGCACGCGCCCATTGACAGGCTTTTGGCATTAACACCACCAGACCAGGTTATACGCACGGACATTTTCGACCGGCCTCCTATCAATTGCTGGGTTGACGGACGGGCTGTCCTTTTGGGAGACGCCGCGCATCCTATGACGCCGAATTTGGGTATGGGTGCCTGTCAGGCGATTGAAGACGCAGTGGTTCTTGCCGATGCACTCAGCCGTGAGCCCAGCGTGGATGCAGCATTGACCCGCTATCAATCACGCCGGATTTCTCGAGCGAACAGTTTTGTCGAACGATCTTTTCGCTTTGGACAAGTGGCACACACAAGCAACGCACCGCTTCGCTGGTTCCGTGATCAAGCAATACGCGCCCTTCGCCTGGTGCCAGATTTCGTTATCTCAAGGGCAATGGCCCGGGACTTCGATTTTCGGTTATGAATTCCGACAAAGTGGAATCGCGGTAGATGTGTCCTTTGGCCTGCGCCGCGACAACGCCAAGGAAATCCGTAGCGCGGCCAAACTGGTGGAGAATTATCAGCGTATAAAACGCTTCCTATTTTTCGCTGCGAATTTAAAGTCTGACCGTAACCAATTATTCAAGCGCTGGTCCACCCCTGGGGTGTGGGAGGCGCTCGATTTCAATGCCGTGCAAAGTATAGGATTATGAAACGCTTCTTGTTGCTCTTCGCCGCCCTCGCTTTCGCGGCTTTCACCACTTTTGCCGGAGATACGAACGCCGCGGGCATCTGGAAATGGTCCCTGGCCGGACTAAGTGGCGAAACCATCCTCAAGCTTAAAGAAGACGGCGAAAAACTCACTGGAAATTACACCAACCAATTCGGCGAGGCGGAAATTGCTGACGGCTCGCTCAAGCAGGGCGACATCACCTTCAAAGTGAAACGCGAATTCAACGGGCAACCTTTCATCATCAAATATTCCGGCAAACTCTCCGCCGACAAGATCACCGGCAAATGCGAATTCGACGTAGACGGCCAAACCCGAGCCCTCAAATGGGAAGCCAAACGCGATACCGCCGAAGCCGTCGCTGCCAGCGGCAACTGGAACACCGCGCTCATCCTTGGCGACGGCAATCGCATCGAAGGCACACTCAAGCTAAAACAGGATGGCAACAAACTGACTGGCGCCACGGTTCGCAACCAAAACGAAACTCAGATTCAGGAGGGCGGAATTGCTGGCGACGAAATCACGTTCAAAGTCATCCGTGAGCGCGACGGTCGAAAAGTCACGGCCAAATACAAAGGCAAAATCACTGGCGACACCGTCAAGGGTAAAGTCGAATCCGACTGGTCCGGTGACTGGCAAACCTTCGACTGGGAAGGCACGCGCGGGAAATAATTTTCCTCTGCTGCTAAGAGAAAACGCGCGATTTCCACGGGAGCGTTGACACGCTGCTCAAGTATTACGACGCTCACTTCTACATCGCTAACTGGGGCACGGTTCGGCTGCAAGCTCGTGAAGAAGTATTTCGACCTGAAGGAACTGCAACCGGACGCGAACCAGCCGGTGAATTCGAGCTTGCGCACGGCTGCGCGAAGTTTTCAGAAGGCCAGCCTGGCTGGCAAATATTACGAGTCATTCAACGTCAATTCCAAAAACTATATGGAGACGTCCGCCGGGACGCGCGCGTGGATTGCCGAGTATCTTCGACAGCTCAATCGTTGCGTGAGCAGCGCAAAGGGCTGTGATCCGGCGGAGGTGTGCGAGGCGGTGGACATCCTGTTTGGGCTCTTGGACCATATCGATGAATGCCTCGACGATGTCATTTTTTTCGCGGACGAGGGTGGTTCCTGGCAGGTCGGGGTGGATTGGGCCAACGTGCTGCCGGTTTGGTTCAAGGCTCTCTCGGCAACGGCGGAGCCGGATGAGTACGCCAAGCGGATCAAAGACGTGCTCTCTGACCACTATTCCTTCGGCCGCGACAAGATGCTTGCGCTCGCACGCCGAACAGCAACCCCTGAGCAACGTAAGGCCCTCGAAGCGTGAAAACCGATCATTGCTTGCGAAAGCTAAAATGACCGCGCGCGACCGAAGGTCAGCTTCGCAAGCTGCTCATCGCCCGGGACGGCTACCGCGAATAACGCGCCAAAGCGCGACATCCCCGAAGTGCATGAGACACTTTTGCCGAATTTGCTGCCAATCGCGTCCGAACGAGCAATTCAGCGGACGCGGCCATCAAATTCATGTCTGCAAAAAGTGCCAGCGAATGCCGCGCGAAAAGCTGGATTTCAGCGAACGGTTCGATGAGCTGGCTGGTTTTCTTCATCAGTCGATGATCTCTGTAAAGAATGTTGCTCGCCTCAAGACGCTCAGCGGGCATCAGGACCGCGAAGTGGCGGAACTTGCGGCTTTGATCTGGAGATCGCGCGCGTGCTTCCCGCCAAACGCAACCCGTGGCTAAAGCTCGCCCGGCATCATCGTCCGTTATTCTACCGGTCCGTCGAGCTTTTCGGCGTTGAGTGCTTCCAAGACCTCCTGGCGGGGTATGGCGATTTTGAATCACCGCTTTGGCACATTCTCAAACAATACCAAAAGCGAAGAACGGAAGTAACTCCTTCGGATCAAGCCGACGAGGCAACGTAACCAGTTCGGGATACATGGCCTTCTTGACTGCCAGAATGTAGCTGATCGAATAGCCAAGCTCGATGGCGATCTCCCCGGCGGTGCAATGCTTGCGAGATTCCTGCGGAGGGCCGGGCAGTCGTTGGGAGCGGGAAACGGAATGGACTTGAACAGAGCTTTGGCGGCGGGAATTCACGGAACATGCCGCGTGAAAGAACTCGTGGTTATCGTGGAATCTGAATTTTCGTCCGTCCATACCGGTTCTCCGGTCGGTCTTACATCATGCGCAAATCTAGCCGATGAAACCGAAATGAGGGTGTATGTGAAACACATTCTGACAGCCGATATTGCCAGAATGGCGAGGCCCGTGACTTCCCACTTTCAATTATTCCAGCTTCGAGCGCAGGAAGCACGTAGCCTTTGCGAAAGTGATCGTCGTCCTTAAGGCCCATGGCGGCTTGGAGATCCCGGCGAAGCATGGCTCCTTCAAGGTGTTGAATGAGGTTGCAGCAAATCAAGCGCCCCCTGCTTGGATATATCCATTGCGGCCCATATCTCACGCGGCGTCATGCTTTTCTTGTCGCGGAGCAATTGCAGCAATTGCTCCTGCTTCGGGCGCAGCACGAATTTCTTCTTGGTGGATTGCGCGGAGAGGTTTTGCACCCTCATCCAGACTCGTTCCAAGGTTTTTAGCAGCCCCTCGGCGGAGTATTCCAGCCAGCCAGTCAAATCTTCGCCTGCCTTATGCACGGCATCCAGCGACTGATAATAGCGCGGACGGTCTTCCCAATAAAACTCGTCCACGGAAAAGATATGATGGGTATCAAAGCCGCGCCGATATAACTCCCATAAAGCCAAGGCGCGTCCGCTGCGCCCATTGCCATCGGCAAAGGGATGGATGGCTTCAAAACGATAATGGAGAATGGCGGAGCTGAGCACCGGCGACAAGGTGAGAGACTCCTTGTTCCACCAGGAGAGCAATTCATACATCAGCCCGGAAACATCTTCCGGCGGCGGGGGCATATAATTGCCAACTCGCACTTGAATGCTGCGGTAGCGCCCGGCGGTGCCTTGATCCATCACCGTTTCGGCCAGAATCCGGTGAAGAGTAAAAATATCTTCATGAGTGACGTTGGGGATTTCCCGATTTCCGTTCTTTCGAAAACGGACGCAGAGG
>JAQGOX010000938.1 GCA_028293365.1 Verrucomicrobiales bacterium
GAAACCCAACCCAGCACCAGTGCGCAAATGAGCAACCAGGTGCTGAGATAGCTTCCCCTCTGCCGCAGGATAACCCAGTGAATCGGATTGCGGTGAAGAGCCACACGTCGGCGAATCCAGCCCTCCGAATAATCCCGGAACTTCTGAACTTTCGTCCGAACCGAGTCATTCGAGACCGAGAGCCGTTTTACCATCAGGCCGGCCAGCACGAGCAACGAACCGGAAAGAAGCCACTCGAACGCAATCGCACGCTGAAAACCATGCGGTGGCAAACGAAACTGAAAATCTGACGCTGCCTGGAAAAGCTGGATTGGACCCGGGACGATGATTCCCGCCACTCCGGGAGCGAGAAGTTTGCGCGCCCAGTCATCCAGGACCGCCAGCAGCAGTGTGCCGATTGCAATTCCAAAAAATGAAATCAGCGCAGCGCGTCCCATGGAACGATTGAGCGCGGAAACAAATACTCCAACCGAAAGTGACAATACCACTGTGCAACTCAACACGTGGACAATACGCAGAAACTCCGATCCCGACACTCCCCCGAGAACGATGCACATCGCCATCAACGGAAAGAGAGCGAGGACAATTTGGAAAGCAAGCAGAGCAGTGGCGCCAACTTTCCCGATAATGACATCCAATCCCTTCACGCGAGTCAGAAACAAAAGGGCCAGCGATCCTTCGCGCCGTTCTTCACAAAGCAAATTCGAACTGAGCAGCACTCCGCTAAGAAGGCACAGAGCAAAAACAGCCGCGGTCACACGGACGAAAATCTCGCGACCTGCAGAGGCGCGACCCGGCCACGTGCTTGAAGGAGTTAAAAAAGCGACTCCTATGCCAATTCCAACGAACACTGTCGCCGTCCGCAACCAGTAAAGCAGTGGCTTGCGTATTGCCTGCTTTAACTCCCGCGAGAAGATCGGATAAACATTCATCCCGATACGAACGGTGGCATCGTCTGCTTATGACAGCACACACGCATAAATCGTTCGAGAAAAAAAGTTTCCAGGAATATACAGTCATCCTGCAAATCTTAAGACTGCCAACTCCAGCGCAATCCGATCTCCGTTGAAGGAGTCACTTTGAACAATTCGCCGATTCTGAGGCCTTCTACCCAAAAAATCGTTCCATCGGCAATTGCGCCCACAGCTCTTTTCCTTTTCGCGGCGGCCGGCACTTTGGCTGAAGTGAAAAGATTTTGCAGTTTAGCGGGTGAAGAGAATCCAATCGGCTGAAATCGATCCCCGGGCTGCCAATACCGAAGAGTGGCCAATTCTCCTATCTGCCGAGCGTCGAACAATTCCGTGTTCTGGAGCGGTTCAAATGTGGGATGCCGCGTCAAAATCCAGGAATAGATGCGTTCGGAAAACCGAACCGATCCTGCTGTGTGAAAAGAAATCGTAACCTGGTCGCTCACAAAGGATCGGCTTTCAATCTCTCTAACCTGCAGTCGGCCGGTTTTCTCGCGAGTCACATTGCGTGCCGGCGTCACTGAGAAGATTTGTTGGCAGTTAAGACGAAGATCTTCGATCAACTGGAATGTTGGTTCAACAGTCGCGGAGATCAGTTGTTCGTGAAGAATAGTCCGCTGCAACGCCACCGGCAGTAAGTCAAAGTTTTCTTTGCGCGATTCAAGCCATTCCCGGGCGACTACTTTCAAGGCGTCGGCTTGTTCGGCCAGGGTTTCGGCCGACCGCACCAGTCGATTCTCAATTTCGGGTTCGATGCTGTGAAGAAGCGGGAGAACTTCATGCCGAATCCGGTTGCGCAAAATCCTAATGTCCGAGTTGCTCGCATCCTCGCGATATTCGATTCTCTGTGAAGTTGCGTAAGACTCAATTTCCGCTCTTGATGTACCAAGAAACGGGCGCGCCAGCCGCAGCGAGGGGTCGGCCGGAGATTGATTCTGCCATTTCATTCCGCCGAGCCCTTGCCCATTGATTCCGCGCAAAAGTCGCAGGAGAAATAGCTCCGCCTGATCGTTTGCGTGGTGAGCCAATACGATTCGATCGGCACCAGCCTCGCGCGCCGCCTTCGCTAGGAAACGATGGCGCAGGTCGCGGGCTGCCATCTCCACCGACCTGCCCGATTCCGCAACCCAGCCTCGCACATCGCCGGAATCGGTGGCACACTCCAGCCCACGGTGGCCGGCAGCAGGTTGAACAAATGATTGATCCAAATCGCTTTCAATCTCAAGAAGCCCGTGGTTGAAGTGAGCCACGACCAACTTCCAGCCGTGTTGAGGTGCGAGCAAATACATTACGTGCAGCAAAACCATCGAATCTAGGCCACCAGATACGGCGAGCAACACGCTTCCAGACTCTGGCAATAATTCGCGGGCGCGGATTTCCTTTTCCACCGATTGGGGTAGCGAGTTCATCTAATAGGATTCATCCGGAATGCACTTCTCAATCGACCGATGTTCTACTCAGCCTTAACAAAATTACGACTCCTAAATAACGTCGAGCGTTCAGATTCAAACTATTCTGCCGACGTTCCGAGACAGTGGTTTGAAAAACTTAATATTTCGACAATTCTTTTGGCTCGATTGTTTCATCACTGAAATCCACATTCTGATGCGCGCATGAAGCAAAAGCATTTTCTCAAACCCTCGCTGGATTGGCTGCTG
>JAQGOX010000965.1 GCA_028293365.1 Verrucomicrobiales bacterium
GGTGTTCGGTTTGCCCGTGTCATTGCTGTCCGATAGTCCCGGATAGCCTGCGTGGATTCGGAACGCGAACCCACTCGCTTTCGGTCGGCGAAATAAAACGTTCGGTGCAGAGGATTGTCGGCCCGGCAAAGGAACTTGAAGAAGTGATCGAACCCAACAACCCGAGGTAAACCGGCTCTCCGTTGGCTTCTAAAACGAAACAATCGAGCCATAACCAGATTGACACGGAAAATCACGAAATGCTCGTTAAATTTGCGTTGTACCGCCCAGTGCATTAGGGCCCTCCTCTTCGGGTTCGCCGATCAGGAGCAAATTCTCCATTTCTGGAGTCGGCAGTGTCTGCACGTCGCGCAGTTTTCGTTCGATGGTGCGCGATTTTTTGGCTGCGTCATCCATGTTCCGCGAGGCTTGATCAAGCTTGTTTTTGACTCCTTCCAGAATGCCGCCAAATGTTCCGAACTCTTTCTTAACCACGGAGAGAAGATTCCATACTTCACTGGAGCGCTTTTCGATTGCCAGCGTTTTGAAGCCCATTTGCAAACTGTTGAGTAGAGCCGCAAGGGTGGTAGGGCCGGCAATTATAACCCGGCATTCACGCTGGATGGTTTCAACGACGTCATATCTGCGCACGACTTCGGCATAAAGGCCTTCGGTGGGCAGGAACATTATTCCGAAGTCAGTAGTGTGCGGCACTGAGATATACTTGCGGCAAATCGTGCGGGCGCACTCTTTGATTCGTGTCGATAAAATTTTCGCGGCGGCCTCGGCAGTTTCAGGATCCGCTTTTTCCTGCGCTTCGATCAAGCGATGATAATCCTCAATCGGAAACTTGGCATCGATTGGAATCCAGACCGGGTCATTGCCTTCGCTTCGCCCTGGGAGTTTAATCGCAAATTCGACTACCTCAGCGCTGTTCGGTTTTACTTTGACGTTTTTGGCGTATTGCTCGGGTGAAAGAATCTGTTCGAGTAAACTTTCCAGTTGAATCTCACCCCAGCCTCCGCGCGTTTTAACGTTCGTCAGAACTCGCTTTAGATCACCGACTCCGGTAGCGAGCACCTGCATCTCGCCCAAACCTTTATGCACTTGTTCCAGGCGATCGGAAACCTGTTTGAACGATTCTCCAAGCCTCTTTTCCAGCGTGCCTTGCAATTTCTCATCCACTGTGGCCCGCATTTGCTCCAGTTGTTTTCCGTTATTTTCCTGGATCTCCTTCAGTTTCAAATCCACCAGGCAACGCAATGTTTCCATGGCTTTGCCATTTGATTCAGAAAGGGAATTGAGCCGGCTTTCCACCGCTTCGCGGATTTCTGTCAGTTTAATTTCACTGCGATTTGTGGTGCCGGCGAGTTGGTTGGCAAACAGTTCCAATTGATTCTTTTGCAGGGTTGCGATTTCGGTCATGCGCGTTTGCAGGGAATTTCCGAAGGCCTGCAAACTTGATTGCAATTCCTGACGGATTTGCAACGAATTCGCGGAACTTTCGGTGCGATTCTGCACGAGTTCTTCGCGCAACACGCGGTCGGTCCGCTCCTGCGCTTTGGCTACAGTTTCAAAGCCCGCTGTAATCGAGGTGAGGTCCAGGATTTGCCCGCGCTTTAATAGAATGAGCAACAAGGCGATGCTGCCGATTTGGAGGAAGAGTATGAGTGCCAGAACTGCGTTCATGCCTTGCTATTGTTGCGCTCGGATTCTCGAGCCGCAACGCAAAACAAGCAGCAAGGATTTACAGTTGGTGGCTTGCTGACTGGATTGGCAATCGGCCACCTTGAGACTGGACGCGAAAAAATCGAATCGACTTCGGATTGAAAAGGACTGGCCCCTCACATCAGGGCCAGTCAAGTCTCAGGCCGTTATTCTTTCGGCAAGGCTTGGACTACACGGCCCTCATCGAATCGATCCAGGGCTACAAAGGCTAATTCGACATAAGCGATATCCAATTGATCCTGGGCCTCCTGCAGCGAAATGTTGGCCTTTTTCAGGTCGTTGATCCATTGTTCTGTCGATTTTTGGCCGAGTGCTTGTTTGAAGGTCTGACCATTTTGGCCCGCAATGAGGCCGGCAAAAACGATATCGCTCAGGTGGTATCGTTGAGAAAGGGCTTTTGATACAGTCTGGCGGTCCGATTTGACCAAATCAGCGAGCACGGGAATAAATGATTTCGGATCGACTGGCTTGGCTTTGACCTTGTAGGAATGTCCAGTGCCATCGAATACGACCTTTTTGGCGGTGGGATTGAGGAGTTCGTCCAGAGAACCAGCAGTTCGTTTGATTTCAATAGGAGTCGCGATTGCTACTTGAGAGGAGTCTGGTTCGTCGCCAGCAGAATGCGAATAAGGCATCGCAGACAGAGCGACCATCGCGGAAATAATTAGCACCCATTTATTTTTCATTGATTAGGTCTCTTTGCGTTAACGATTCTAGCGGCCATACGGTAGCCAGTTCAGGGAAAAAGTAGTAGCCGCATTCCCCTGAAAATGACATCGTCGAAAGTCGATTTGGACGTCGGGGAAGCCCTTACCTGTTTTCCCCCTGCAATAACTTTTTTTCGATTTCGTGCAACTTTCCATCCCGGATTGAGAGAGTTTTACTTCGCGAGGTCGCCCCGCGAATCAAAGTAATGGTTTGACGATGGCATCCACTCTTTTCCGCGATGAATTCCACTAACGCTTCATTCGCGGCGGAATCGATCGGAGGGGCGGCTATTCGGATCTTCAATTCATTTCCCAAAATGCCCACAATTTCGGACTTTGATGCTCGCGGTTGGACCTTTATTGCGAGAATCACTCCGTGCTTGTGCGTGCGGATCCACGGCGGATTCATAGCGGAAGTTTATGATAGCATTGGATTAACCATGCCATCCCGTATTCGGCCGCGACAAAGACGAGAGTCCCCTCCAACCATGGCGCGAGGTCGAACCTTCCAATACGCAACGGAACGAATTTGAGGGGGACGATCAGGTTTTTGCCGGTGGCGCTTACAAATTGCCAGAATGGTCTGTTTCCAAGGTAAACGTAGGTATTGATGGCATACAGCAACAGAAAACCAGTGATTAAGTATTTCCAGACGAAAAACGTACTCGTTGCAATAATGAGCGCTTGTTGCCAGAGGTGCGCGCGTGATCTTGCTGGGGGCATGATTTCCATGCGCGTTAGGATGGGTGCGGAGACAACCCATGCCAACAGGGCAACGGTGAACGGAAGGAGCACTTTTATGACCGCTGGCAGTTTTTCACAGAAACCCAGATGCAAGCGAACGAGTCGCTGGTGAAAATCCGTGTCCGGAACGCGCTTATTAATAGCCGAAATGAGCAACAACCATGAGTAGAGGATGCCGAGACTGAGTAAAAAGCTGACTAAAGAGTAACAAAGCATCCGCCCGAAATAATCGCTTCTGAAAGGAAGAGTGATTGTACCAAGTGAAAGTATGGCAGTCCAATTCAAGGCCGAACCGATGTCCCAATAGAAAACCGCGCGGAAGAAAAGCAATGCCGCCAGACTGCCAATCGACACCCAGCGATTGGCCCGGTTCTGTTCCGGTCGTTTAAGCGTGGAGGCGAGCGACAAGGCTGCCGCTGGCGCGTTTACAGAAAGATGGCTCGCCCGGAAATTTAACCAGAGAAGCAAACCCGCCAGATTGAGGATGATATCAATCAGTGCCATCGCGCTCCTGAATAAACAAACCAATCAGCGAAAGCAATCAATTGCGGAGCAGAATGTTGGTGGGAGAGCCGAATCAGTATTTATCCGCGCTTGCGCGTCGAACCGCTTCTGGTATTGCTTTATTATTGAAACCGCAATGAACCCATTGCGAGTTGGTCAAGGAACAACAGAACAAAAATATTTATGGCTTACGAATTACCACCACTGCCTTACCCGAAAGATGCATTGGAACCACATATTGACGCGCAAACGATGGAAATCCATCACGACAAGCATCACAATGCTTATGTCACGAATTTGAACAAAGCCATCGCTGGCAAAGCCGAGCTGGAAAGCAAAACGATCGAGCAACTCATCAGCAACATGGAAGCAATTCCATCTGATATCCGCAACGCCGTGCGCAATAATGGAGGCGGGCACGCGAATCATTCGATGTTTTGGAAAACCATCGGTCCCAAGGCGGGCGGCGCCCCCACCGGGCAGTTGGCGACGGAAATCAACAGCACATTTGGAAGCTTTGATGCTTTTAAAGAAAAATTCGAAGCCGCTGGCACGACCCGTTTCGGGAGCGGCTGGGCCTGGCTCATCCTGAACAAATCAGGCAAACTTGAAATCACCTCCACGGCCAATCAGGATAACCCGCTGATGGAAGGCAATAAGCCGGTGCTCGGATGTGATGTCTGGGAACATGCCTATTATCTGAAATATCAGAATCGCCGCCC
>JAQGOX010000969.1 GCA_028293365.1 Verrucomicrobiales bacterium
AGTGTTCGGCTCGTTCGTAATTCCAGCGTTGGGCGGAATAATTTTGCGCGTCGGCCGCTTCTTTGGGATCGAGGGGTTGGGTGAATGTCAGGTGCATGCCTGCCTGGTCGACCTTTAAGTCGCGGACGCTATAGACCAGCTTCCCGGTGTAGCGAACGCGGTCGAATCCACCCAGCTTCACAGCCTTGGTTTGCCAGCCCTGTAAACCGGCAATGTAGAGTTGGCCATCTGCGGGGTTAAACTTTGGACGCATCGCGGAGGAGGTGAACTTTAAGGGAAAGCGGACTACCCCACCCTGCATATCGCCGTTGCTGATCGGTTGTTTCATCACGAGGTAAAGGGCAACTTCGCCATAGGAGGTGTGGAGCAGTTCTCCCTTGAATGGACCCCATTTATCGGTCGGCACCCAGGCTTGTCCACCGCCGGAATTATCCCAACCATTGTGCGACAGCCAACAAAGTGGCTTTTTAAATTCGGGAATGGGATTCCGATGGGCGGTGTTTTCAACACCATAAAATCCGCCCGGCTTAATCCAGTTGATCGGACAGGCAGGCACCCAGGTGCCTTCGTTATCTCCGGTGGTTAGCTGGCCAGTTGGAGAAACGCCGATTCCGTTTGGGGCGCGAAAGCCGGTCGCGATTGTTTCGAGCTTGCGACCTTTTTCGGACACTTTCATTAGAGTTCCGGCATTTGTAGAAATCCGTTCGAAGCCGTGGCCACCCGGTTGAACTGGTCCTGCTTTTGCAAAATAGAAACTGCCGGCTTTGTCGTGTTGCAAGTCGAACAGGAATTCGTGAAATCCTTCAGATGAGGTGTAGAGATTGCAGTAGTTCTCGTAAAAATCGGCTTCGCCGTCGCCGTTTAAATCGTGGTAACGGGTGATTTGATCCCGGCCCGAAGTGAAGATTACATCGTCGATGATCGTCAGCCCGAGAGTTTCATACATTCCGGACGCGAAGCGCTTCCAGGTAAGATTCTCTAGATTGTTGTCGATGCCAGAAACGATCCAAATATCGCCGTCCCAGGTGGAAAGAGCGGCCCTTTTGCCGTCCTTGAAGAAATCAATTCCACTGAAGCGAACGCGGCGTTTCCAGGGATTTTCCTGGGGCGGAGTGAGGCTGTCAGTCACGTAAGCGCCATCGGGAGTTTTGCTCGTTTCGAGAGCTCCTTTGGTCTTCACCGTTTCCGGCCAATGAGCGCTGCCGCCCTTGTCGAAGGCGAGCAACTTCGGTGTGCCTTCGAGTAATGCGGTCGTTTTCGACACATCGGCCGCGGCACCATTCCAAATCACCACCTTGAACGCTCCTGACGCCCCTTTTGGCAGGTAAAGAACGATTCGATCGCTTTCAGCAGCCAGCTTTCCGTCTTTCGGCAAGCCAACCGCGCCAACGGCGGTTACCTTTCCATCCGCGCTGGTCATTGTTTCCAAACCGCCGGAGGAGCCAGGTTTTCCTCCTTCGACCTGGCAGGCATTCAACGCGAGAGACTGTTTGGTCTTCTCGATTTTGAACGTGCGCACAAAACCGACCTGACCATCTTTGCTCACGCTCGAGGGCTGCTCGTAAATTTTTGTTCCATGAATAGTATAGGCGAGGACGACGTCGTTGCCTGAAACGTAGAGACCGTCATAGCGAGCCCAGTCCGCGGGGAGTGGTGCGAACGGTTCGGGGCGCGGGTCTTTGAACTCCTGATCCTTGCCGATCCAACCGGGAACCGCTGCGGTCCCGAATTTTTGATCCCCGTCGATCTGGGGATGGCCGCCGTGACCACCGTCGAACGCCACTCCAAAAGTCGTGATATAATCGCCGGTCCAGCCCGCCGCCATACGCACGAGTTCGGTATCGAACAAAACCGAAGCGCCATTGCCCACGCGAATGGCAATCCCCTTCATGGCCACATTGTGGGCAGGGAATTTTGCGGAGATACAGGCTCCCTGGAATGGAAAATTCTCCTGAAGCAATGCGCGATTGGTTGCGGCCCGCATTTGAGGTTCGAGGAACCCTGCCAGCATGCAGGCGATCGCAGCGAGAGCGGTCCTACGTTCAATACGGCAGGTTCGTTCCTTTGATGACGATGATTTCATTATGGTTTTGCGATCTCGCAATTCAATTTCCCAGAGCTTGCGCGAAAAAAAGCGCAAGAATTTCCGGTCGGGCAGCGAGAACCCCGCCCGGAACTTTTTTGGACAGGAAACTAAACGACCGCATTCATTTATTTGGTGCGGTGAGATCGCGCAAGCTATTCAGATACGCGATCAGATCGGTGAATTCCTGAAGACTTAAACCAGCGTGCAAGCCTTCCGGCATCAGCGAAATATCGCTGGTTTTGCGGGATTGAACGTGGTTCTTTGCGATCACATTCTTTTTCCCTTCTGTATCAACCAGGGTGATCTCGGTGGGTGTTTCGCCGCGAATAATACCGGAGGTTATTTCTCCATCTTTTGTAAGGACCTGGGTTTGCTGATAGCCATCGAGGATCAGCTTGGACGGATAAAGCACGGCTTCTATCAACTGTGCCTTGGCGTATTTCGAGGCGACACCGCTGAGATCGGGACCGACTTCGCCGCCTCTTCCCGCAACACGGTGACATTTGACGCAAGCAGTTCCATTCATGTCGTTGAAAATCCGCAGGCCTTTTTCGGCGAGTCCAGAATTTTTCTCAGCAAAGGCCGCATAATCGGCGAGCTCCGGTTTTTTCCCGGTGCTTTCAAAGAGCTTTCCATTGAGCGGCCCCGGATAGCGCAGGGAAAATGCCCAGTCGCCGCCGTGCTGCCCGATTTTTGTCACAACGAGATTTGTGCCGGCATGCAGCGTAGCCGGAAAGTGATAAGCGTCCGGCGACCAGCCGTGGTCGTCCAAATCTTCAAATACTTTCTTACCGTTGACCCAAACGGTGAGCGAATCATCACTACCACCGACGAATTCAACCGAACGCTCAGTGGGCGAATCAACGAAGGCCACTCCATACGCGGTGACGTGACTACCTCCATCCATATGCGCATTGAGGTCAACCTGGCCAGTCTCCCGATTAACGCGCGCGCGAGTCCAATGCATCTCTTTGCCACTCGGATGTTCCACGGGATCTTTCACATTCACAGCCGCTACATCGAAAGGTTCCGTGGTTGGATTTGGAAACGGACCGAGCACCATCCACTGAATGATGGGCTGAGAACCACCGTAAACACCCCTCAATTCGGAAATCGTTTCACCTGGCAGTTGATTAGCCTGAAGCTTCGCTTCGATCTCGGGCAATGCCTGTGCGGCTATCTGTGCGATCGCTTTGCGGCAGGCATCCCGCAACGACGCATTTTTTCCGCCGAGACCGGACAAATATGAGTCGAGCGCCGTGATATCAGGAATCTGAGCGAGAGAGAGAAGCGCTTCGTTGTGGGTTTCAGAGTTTCCAGCTTCTTTCACAAGAGCGGGCAAGGCTTCACGCGACTTCATTTTCCCGAGCGCGGCAACGATGTGGGTGCGACTTGAGCCCTTCGTCGATTCGAGTGTTTTTACGAGTGCGACGGCGCCTGCGTCGCCTCCCAATTTGGCTGTGGCGTCGATAGCGGCCGACTGTACATCCGTGTTTTTCGAATTTAAGTTACTGAGGATGTCGGGCAAAGCCTCTGTGCTATTCAGCGCACTCAAGGCCCGAATTCCTTCGGCGAGCAGCCGCGGGTTTTCCTGGTACTTTACGAAATGGACGAGGGCGGCCGTAGCGGATGGCGCATTGATTTTTTCGGCAACCTCAATCGCCGTGCTCATTAAATCAATATTCGTGCCGTCGTATCGCAGAAGAATTGGCATGAGATCGCCGGTTCCTTTGTCACCAACTGCCGCAAGAGTTCGGAGAATGGCCTGCTGAATCAACGTCGACTCTTCTTTGCCAAATCCTTCGCGCAACCTGCGGCTTAGTTCCGGATCCCGGGCCGCTGCAGCCCCCTCAATTGCGGCAAGTCGAAGACGTTCATCTTTTTCGACTAACAACGCAGTCAACGTTCTGGCCACAGTTTTCGTGCCCGCCCATTCGGCGGTTTTCGGAACGGGTGGCGCTTTAATCGGTTGCGTAAACCACCAATCGCCATTCCAATCGGGTTGGCGGCGTCCGAGTGAACTCAGCAGTTTCACCGCAGCGATGCGTGTTTCCATAGGCCGATCCGATTGCAGGGCAAATTGTGACAACGCGGTTGCCAACGGCTCGGAGTAAGTCTCGCGAATCGCAAAACCAGCACCTTCCCGCACGGCACCCTCTTCACTCGCCAATGCATTCACGATCGGAGGCCAGGCGGTGGAGTCAGCGCTTCCGATGCGATTCAGAGCATGAAATACCGAATAGCGCGCGAAAAAGTCTTTGTCGTTCAGATCGTTAATCAGGGCTGGCACCGCGGATCCCTGACCGATCCTCCCTAGCGCGGTTGCAGCCCGGAATCGAACGGCGGCCTCCGGGCTTTTCAGCAAACTTTCAAGCTCCGGAACCGCTTCGACCGCCTGACAAGTCCCTAATTGCCGAATCGCCTGCAATTGAACAGATTGATCGGAATCCTGAGCTGCGGTGAGAATCGATTGGCGGGCGGCCCGACCGTCGTCGATTGCATTCAGCGTCCAGATAGCGGACCAGCGCGCGACGACAGGTGCAGAGCGATCCTCAAGGAGCTTCCTAAGCGCCGGAACCGCTTTGGATCCGTGCTCCGCAAGTCGGCGCTGAGCCACAAGCCGGACTGATTGAGCGGGATGCGAAAAAGCTTTGATCAGTTCCGAGATAGAGATATTTACCTTCTTTCCGGCCCGAGCGTACCAATCCGGTTTCGGAACTGTCTGGGTTTTTCCGGTATAGGTCACCTTCAGAACCCGTCCAGCATCTTTATTCGCTTTCCATCCGCCAAAATTCCAATCAGCAACGTAGAATCCATTTCCATCAGGTGAAACGGTGATACCGAGAGGGCGGAATTCGGCACCCTTGCGGGTCATGAATTCTGTGCGGGAAACAATTCTGTAACTTCCACCCTCCCGCGCGACTTTAAACCGAACTAACTGCGACTTCCCCCATTCACACATGAATAGATTTCCGGAATACTCATCGGGCAGGCCATCTTCGTTGTAACTTAAAGCGCCGGTCGGCGACCCGCCGCCGTAATCGGCCATCATCCAAAGGGTATACGGCTGGCGTGGTTTGTATTCGTAGGGATAGCCGTAATAACCCCCGTCAACCATGTGTGTGACACGAGTCCACCAGCCGTTGCCGTCGTCGGTGTTATCGTAGGTGAACATTTCGTCTTCCGGATTGATTGCAACGTCCAGATGATTGCGAGTGCCGGTAGTCACCACTTCCAAACGCGTGCCGTCGGATTTGAGTCGAATGAGTCCGCCGCCATGCAATTCCGCTTTGGAACCGTCTTTTCCGACCGCGCCATAAATGCCTTTATCTCCGACGCTCATGTAAATGTAACCGTCCATCGCGAGACGAATATTGGAAGGGATATGATCGTTCAGGCCCGTGCCACCCCAGGGTTTCGGATTCGTTGTTTCGATCAAATCGACCCGATCCTTCCCAACTCCATTGTCATCGGTAAACACACTCAGCTTCGGGGAATGGTGCACATAAACTTTTCCGTCCAGGTACATGATTCCGAAAACCGCGTAGAGGTGATCGGCAAAAACAGTGACTTTTCCTCCCGGATGAATGCAGAGCACCCGATCGATCGGCTGATCCGGAGGGCCGGGCATATCCATCGGATCTTCGCCGACAAATATGCGCCCGTCGGGAGCGGTACAAATCACCGACGGATGATGGATTTGAGGAGCGGCAATGATCGTCTCAACCTTCCAGTCGGCCGGAACGGTCGGCAATCCAGCGTTCTCCTGAGCGATTCCTGACGAAATAAAGGCCCCGGTCAGGAAACCCGCGATCAATCGATAGTTCATGCGTTAGTTTGTTTGGACGATGGTGCAAACGAGCCAACTTGGACGCAAGCAGGAGATGCAGAATTCGAGTGGCCGGCCCAATGAAGTTAAATAAAAGCGGCGCGCACAGTTAAACCATGCGCGCCGCCCTCGATTCTTCGGATGAAAACTGCTCTTTATTGCACGAGTGTCACGCGGTAATAACCGGTATTCCCTCCCTGAGTCGTTGTATCGAGAAAGGATGTAGTCGCCCCAGCATCTGCCGCAATGGATTGTGCTGTCGGCAGAACTCCAAACGATGCGCCAGCCGGGGTGTCGGCAAATTCAATGGCGTAAGTCTTTCCGGGAACGCTTTGCCAGGTGATGCGAATCCCATTCACTTCGCGTGTCGCGGCGGAAACCTTGAGAACGGAAGCAGCGTCGGCAGGGTCTGTTCCCGCGAGCACCTCGTTGGCGTCACTCATGCCGTCACCGTCTGTATCATCCGTTACGAGAGCGAGCGATAAGTCGTCGATTACAAACGTGCCGGTCACATCCGCAGCGCCTCCCGAGGCTATGCCAATTTGAATGCGTGCAGCTCCGTTCGGCACATCCATCCGTTCGGTCCGTTTTTCAAAGGGAGACGTTGCCAGATCGCCAGTCCAATCGGGACTTTGTCCGCTGACCGTAAAATCTATATGGCCCAGCGTAGCACCGGTGCCGTCAAAGAAGATCGCAGTCAACCGCATCGTGCCGACAGTGTCGTAAGCTTGTTGCCATTGTATGTTGAGAGACGAACCGGTGGTGGTTACACCAACCAGGCTGGTTGAAGCGTACCATTCGCTATATCCGTTAGCATTGGTGTCCACCAGAGCGAGCGAATGAGTGGGGCTGGTGGCTTTGTCATGGAATACAACGTCACCCCGGCTATCGCTGCCACCACGGTTCCAGCCGGCGGGCAAGCCTGCTGCTGAATTATCCAATTGCGCACCTTCTTCGAACGTTGGATTCGGCCAAAAATTGCCGGCCAGAATAACCGGGGGAGGAAGCGGTTTCGCGATCGAAAGGTCATCAATTACCATGACACCGGTTACATCGGCAGAGCCGCCCGATGCCAGCGACACTTGAAGTCGGGTAGCACCCACCGGAACGGTAAGCTGCTCATTGCGCTTCGAGAAAAGAGAACAGGCGATGCCTCCATTCCAGCCGCTACTTTGATTGTGGGCGGTGTAATGCTGCTGGGCCAGAAGCACGTTGTTCGCATCCCAGAATAGAAACGAAAGGCGCATCTCGCCAGCCGCGGAAACGTTGAAAAGCTCGAACCATTGGAGATTGAGAACATCGTTATCTTTGGCGCGTCCGGCGAGGTCAATATTGGCATACCATTCTCCATAGCCATTTGCATTGGAATCCACAACCGCGAGCGCATGGCGGGAGCTGGCGCTGTTTTCAATCGTCACAATATCGATTGTATTATCACTGCCTCCGCGCTGCCAGCCAGTCGGTACTGCAGTTGCAGGCTGATCGAGGGTCGCTCCGTCTTCGAACGCGCCATTCGGCCACACAGTGCCGAAAAGCAATGTTGGAGGAGTGGCCGCAACTGCCGCGGAAAGATTATCGACCAGCATTTTGCCCGTGACACTTTCAGCGCCTCCAGAAACCAGGGAGAAGCGAATCACTTTCGCGCCCGCAGGCACGACCACCTGTTCGTTGCGGCGGACGAATGGCGACGTTGCGAGGTTTCCGGTGAAACCCGCGCTCTGACCGGTTGCAGGATAGTGATGTTCGGCTACGACGGCTGAAGCGCCATCAAAGAAAAGAACCGACAGGCGCATTTCTCCGCCCGCGATATCGAACGACTC
>JAQGOX010000002.1 GCA_028293365.1 Verrucomicrobiales bacterium
TGGAAATGGCTCATCGGCGAGCTTGTACGCCGCATTTTCATCTGTCACATTGTGATCGGGCGGCACCGTATTGAAGACTCCTCCTTTACGAGGGTTGGATGCATCAAACGCTCCTTCGTAGAACTCAATGCATTCGCTCAGGCATTCGATCACGCTAAATCCATCGTGATCCATGGCTGCTTCCATCATCTGCAAAACATGGTTGGGATTTGTATGCGTGGTTCGTGCGACAAATGTTGCTCCAGCGGCGATCAATTGCTTCATCGGATTGATGGGTTGATCGACTGCGCCCCAGATATCGGTCTTGCTTTTGAAACCGATGGGCGATGTTGGCGAGGTTTGCTTTTTGGTCAATCCATACACGAAATTATCCATGACCACATAGGTCATTTTAATATTCTTCCGAGCCGTATGATTGACGTGGTTTCCGCCAATCGAAAAAGCATCGCCGTCCCCTCCGAAAACAAACACATGCAAGTCAGGCCGGCTTAGTGAAACGCCACTGGCGAACGGCAGCGCACGGCCATGAATATAATGAACGCCATGCGCCTGGACAAAATATGGAAATCGGCTGGAACAGCCGATTCCGGCAATTGTCGTAATTTTCTCATGGAGCATTTTGCGCTTTTCAATCAGCTTGAAATAGAGCGCCAGGACCGAAAAATCTCCGCAGCCCGGGCACCACGTGGGATGGTCGGCCGCGATCTCTTTTTTTGTCAGTCCTTTTCGCTCGGGGTCGATTGCCGGCGATAACGGCGTCACGGTCGGAATGGGAGAAACAGCAATGCTCATAAACAAAGAAAAGTAATTTGGATTAAAGTTTTTCGATCCCCGCCGCAACGGTCGTTTTCGCACGCTCCAAAATCTCGCGCACCTTAAAGTGGAGACCGTCAGTTTTGTTTAACCCACGAATTTTCAGGTCGCAAAACCGAGCGCGCAATAAACCTGCAAGTTGTCCATAGCCGTATAGGCCTTCGTCATTCATTTCGACTACAAACACGTGATTGAAACCGCTAAAGATATTTTCAAGCCCTGGCGGTAATGGGCTGATATGTTTAATGTGAATGGCAGAAACGCTATCGCCAGCCGCACGAGCTCGATCGACAGCTTCCCGTATCGGGCCCTGCGTTGACCCCCAGCCAACGAGCAAAACATTCCCTTCGGAAGGTCCGTAAATCGGCGGGGTCGGCAAACTCGCCGCAAGCACCTGCAATTTCTTGCGTCGCTTTGCGACCATTTGCATGTGAACTTTCGGAGACCCACTGGGATGTCCCATTTCGTCGTGTTCGAGTCCGGTAGCCACCGGATAACGACCGCTCAGGATCCGCGTGCCCGGAGCAAGATGCCTCGAAGCCCCCGTCGAAGACATTAGATCATACGGCTTATGATCGGGCACCGGAGTGAGATCCGGCGAAATATCCTGACAAATCTTCTCCAGGTTCGGCTCCTCGAACGCTTCGATCCGTGTTGCAATCGACTGATCGCTGAGAATGATTACGGGCACGCTGTACACGCGTGCGATGTTGACTGCTTCGATCGCCGTGTAAAACGCATCCTCCACATTCGCAGGCGCAAGCACTACACGAGGCGAGTCACCGTGGCCACCATAAACCGCAATGTTTAAATCGGATTGTTCGACGCTGGTAGGCATTCCGGTAGAAGGCCCGCCGCGCTGGACGTCTACAACAACAAGGGGCATTTCCGCCATCACAGCCCACCCCAGCGCTTCGGTTTTCAAGGAAATCCCGGGACCACTCGATCCCGTCACTGAGACCCGCCCTGCATAGCTTCCACCAATTGCCATTGAGATCGAAGATATCTCATCTTCACATTGCACGAAGGTGCCGCCATATTTTGGCAATTCCCTCCGCAATAATTCCATGATGTCCGACCATGGAGTAATCGGATAGCCGGCGCCAAACCGTACGCCCGCCGCAATCAATCCCCATCCAAGCGCCTCGTTTCCGTTCATCACCACCTGATGGCCGGTCTTTTTCTGACTCTCCACGAATTGGAACGTCTCGAGAATATGACCGAGCGAATGGGCTCGACCTGCATTGAACGCGGCTACGGCAGTATTCAAGATGCTTTCGTCCTTTCCGGCGAACCGTTCACCAATCAGTTTCGTCAGTTTGGGGACATTCAAATCGAAAATCTTGGCGATTAATCCAAGCGTAAAAATATTCTTCCCTTTGTCCTTTGCCGTTCCACCGATCGCTTCCACCGTTAATCCCGAAATAGGCACGCCCACATGCCTGTATTCATTCGTCCATTCGGGCTTTGGTTCCACGTGATCCGAATCATAGAGAACGATTCCCCCCTTCTTGACAGAACCTATATGGCTTTCATAGGAATGCTGGTAAAACGCAACCAGAAAGTCTGCCTCATCTCCCGCGCTGAGAACCTCTCCCGACCCAATTCGCACCTGAAAAATGGATGGTCCACCCGAAATCGTCGCCGGAATGGTCATAAAGGTCATGACCTCTTGTTCGCTCCGTCCCGCCAAACGAGCCAAAAACCCGCCAATCGCTTGAATGCCGTCTTGCGAATTTCCAGCCAGCCGTATCACCGCTTCGGAAATCCGGCTAACCTGGGAGGAACCACTCGCTGTCAAAACACTGGTTTCTTCGCTCATTTCAAAAATCCTGAATCATTAAATGTTCTCATGTTCCGTACGCAAAGACACGAATTCGCCGTCGTTGACGTAATCGACTTGGTTGATTCGAAACTGTAGCAACAATGCCCACGGTGTCAAAGAAGAACAAGAAGACTCAAACCATTGCCTATCAACCTTCTACACTACAGGACCACAAGTGCAGAGCGGCCGAAACGACCACTCTAATTAGCCAAACTTATCGAGATAGGTTACCGGTTAGATAGAAAACCTTCCAGACCTGCTCGTTCCACGCCTTCGGCAACAGCATAACCGTGCGATTTCTCGCTCACATAGCCTCCCTGCCGCGCCACATGATGTTTAACGACTGGAATCGCGTTCGAGGGAGCGACAAGCCAGCGCGCAAATTCTGAGGAAAGCATTGGGAGATCATTAAAATGATCGCCTGCGGCAAGTGTTGCATCAGGACCGATTTTCAAACGGCGTCCAATTTCAGAAAGCGAAGTACCTTTGTTGTAAGCCCGGTGGCTGAACCGGGAATAAATATCATTCCGAACAATAGTCAGATCGGGCACCCCCTTTGAGTAGACGGTCAGATATTCATGAATTTCGTCAGCGTCAGGGAGGTTATCAGCGATCAGGCAAAAAGGAGAATAAGGGTCTTCGTACACCTTCGCGCCATAGTTGCCGCGCACCCAATCCACCACTTTGGGGAGGTCTTTGCGCAGGGTGGCGAATAACTCCTCATGCGCTGCCGTGCAACTTTGATTCCATTCGACGAGAGATTGAAAATCGGAACCTTCTAACTGGTAAATCTCACGCTCGACCACCACGACGTAATCAGGTCGAATCGAAAGATTTGCTTCCGCGAGGCCCTGAATAAGGCTGTCGAGATCGCGCCCTGTATTAATAACCCAAACGGCCCCCTGCTGTTGCAACTTCTGGATTGCGGCTTCAGCCTCTTTTGGAATCGGTGGGATCTCAAATCCCGAATGCAATGTTCCGTCGAAATCGGTGGAAATTAATTTAATTGGCGATAACATGGTGACTGCTAAGATTCCGCGCGTTGGCTCACCTTTTTTAATGCGGCCACTCGCACCCGGTCAATCAACGTGCGACCGTGCTGATTGTCAAAAACCATTTATGTCATTGCAAGACCGATACGACGACGCGATGTATGATTTCAGCACCGGCCAATATGATCCGTGCATCGCAAAATTGGCCGATTTACTTGCTGAAGATCCGGAAAATTTCGAAGCGCAGTTAGCTTTGGGGATGGCTCATTATCGAAAGGGCGATTACCCAACTGCCATTTTGGAAGGTCATAAGGCTGAAAAACTGAAACCGAAAGAACAGCTCGTACATACAAATTTATCGCTGTTTTACATGAAGGCCGGCGATAAAAAAACGGCTGAACACCATGGGCTTCAGGCCCGTATTGCTTCATGGCGCCTGCCCGTGAACCCTGCCCCGGAGGCCGCCGCCGATCCAGAATTACAAATGGCCAAGGCACCCACTCCCCCACCGGTTAAGGTTCCTGAAAAATTTCCAGACATGCCCTGGAAAAAGAAACCGCAGATCGGCCAACCTGGACACTGACTTTTAGGTAATTTGCCGGTTTGATCCACCGCAACCGGGTCGATGCAAGCTCATTCTGCATTAGCAGCCTTTTGCCCTGTTGGAATTCTTCGAGGCCAGCAAAAAAGAAGGGAGAAATAGGATTCAGAGCCTCCGACTAAGATCTGATGATGTGCGGCCCGCAAATACTCAGCGCAATTCTCCGTTAATAAAACGCAAGCACGGGCAAGCGAAGGATGCTGGGAATTGTAAACTCCAATCGTCGAAGTTTCGAAAGATAGAATAACCAGACGAATGAACTTGCAAAAAACCGCCCTGATATTCCTGCTCGCCGCGATCGGACTGAATACAGCTCGAGCCGATGAGCGACATTTCACCTATACCTACGAACCGGAAGTTCTACCGAAAGGAGGACTGGAATTGGAACAATGGGTCACATTGCGCACCCAGCGGACAAAGAATGTCGACCAGGCTAATTACCATAAATGGGAAATCCGGGAAGAGTTGGAATATGGAGTTACCGATCGATATTCGGTTTCGCTTTATCTGAACACCTCGTCGGAGAGTTTCCGCGAGTCAACAACTGGAACCGATGTATCGAAGTTTCGGTTTGACGGGATTTCCATTGAAAACCGCTACATGGTG
>JAQGOX010000009.1 GCA_028293365.1 Verrucomicrobiales bacterium
TGGCGTAATTTTTTGGATTACGGCAATGGGACGCTCGGTGATTGGGGAGTGCATTGGCTCGATCAGGTCCTTTGGTGGAGCGAAGAGAAATATCCAAAACGAATCTTCTGCGCCGGCGGACGGCCCATTGCGGGAGACGCAGTGAACGATGGTCGAGGGCAGACTTCAGATGCTCCCGATCACCAAGTAGCGACCTACGAATTTGAAAAGTTCACGTGTACCTGGGAGCACCGCCATTTTGGAGAAAACGGGCCGGAGAAACATTCGATAGGAGCTTATTTCTACGGAACAAAAGGAATCCTGCATATCGGATGGCGCGATGGATGGACTTTTTATCCCTCCAAACGAGGTGATAAAAGTGTACATGAAGATTCTCAACTCCAGGAACCGGATGGGCATAATCTGACTCTGCTTTGGGCTGATTTTTTGAATGGAATTGATCGGCATACAACCCCGATTGCGGGAATCGAAATCGCCCATCGATCGTCAGTTTTGCCTCTTTTGGGAATGATTTCGTGGCAGACCGGCAAAAGCATTGCCTGGGACGGTGTAACGGAGCAGATCGTGGGCGATCCCAAAGCGAATGCGATGCTGAGCAAGAATTTTCGGTCGCCCTGGAATTACCCGTCCGTTTAGATTCTCGGTCGATTAAAATAGTAAAGAATCGCCGAGAGAATAACGGAGATAATAAGGCCGATCAAAATCGAGATCCGGAAGTTGCGGGCGTGCTTTCTGCGGTTTGCTTTGCCCATGCCGGGAAGCAAATAATACCGATGTTCCTCTTTATTTTTTGGTTTAAACCCGAACACGATTTAGTTCCTGTAAGACTCTAACTGCTTGGGCGTCGGGATAGGCTACATTTCTGTCGGATCTTTGGCCTTGTGGCGGCGTTGCTCGCTCGGTCAGAGACCGCTGCGGGTATCTTTCCTTGCTCGCGCCACGTGAAACGTGGTCAACCTTGCCACAAAGCCAAATCTCTCGCCATTAATTGTTGTCTATCCCACCGCCCAAGCAGTAATACTAGCAAGCCGAGTTGGTTAAGCAAAACGGAAAATGCGTGGTTCATCCTAGCCTCACCATGTGCCGCCCAAGATTTGCTTTTGATTGAGTCAGTTTGACCTGGCTGATGACGACGGATTCAAGGCCTCGTTCAGTCGAAATCAAAATGGTTTCATCCGGAAACAGCCGCTGTGGGGATAGATCCAGAGCGGCTGTTTAGGGAATGTGCGAAGGTCAGAGTAATTTATCGGCAACCGTTCGGTCGGCGGGCTTTGCGCGAAGGCTCGAATAATCAGTGAGAATGTTCAAGCTCTCCTTCAATTGCGTGTCCACTGCCGGTTCGGTGTCGATTTCCGGTGCATCCTCATCGGATTTGGGGTCGACCGTGGCAGACGCGGCAGCCTCTTCAGCCGCTTTTTTCCGAACGATGGCATCGTCTAAAAGAGGTTTATCTTTTTCCGCAGCCTCGACGCTCAAATCGAAGATTGCTTCCAGAGGAGTTTTTCGAGCGGCCCGCTCTTTTTTACGAGCTTCAAGGCGTGCTTTGGCATCGGCTTTCTCCTGGAGGCGCTTTGCTTCGTTCAATGAAACCGTTTTATCATCCTGATGCTTCTTGATTTCCTGGATGTCTTCGGCGAGGTAGGCGAAATCTTTATCGGCCTGGATACGCTCGCGCGAATTCTTTTCCAGCTCAGCAAGGTAAGGTTTGACGAGATTATAATGGCGGTACTCCAGAGGAGTCGTGTTATCGGCGGGCAGCGAGTTTTCGAGGCTTGCTTCACCGATATCAAGATAATCGTAAGGTGAAGGGAGCACGATTTCGGGGGTAACTCCCTGCCGTTGGGTCGTGCCTCCGGCAATTCGATAGAATTTTTGCACGGTCAATTTGAGCTCGCCCGGGTCTTGCACTGAATCCAGGCGAAACTGCTTAAGATCCAGCACAGTTTGAACGGTACCCTTTCCGTGAGTTGACTGATCACCGACTATGAGTGCCCGACCATAATCCTGGAGCGCGGCTGCGACGATCTCGGAGGCCGAAGCGCTCAGCTTGCTTACGAGGACGATGAGCGGGCCATCATAAGAGGTGCGGCCGTCTGAATCCTCGAGTGTAGTGCTTTCCTGTTTGTAGTTCTTTACCTGCACAACCGGCCCCTTGGAAATAAATAATCCGGTCAGGTTAACCGCCTCTTCCAATATACCGCCGCCGTTGTGGCGCAGGTCCAAAACGAGCCCGCTGATGTTCTCCTTTTTCAGTCGTTGAATCAAAACGTCGACATGGTGGGAGCAATTTTCATAAAAGCCGGGCAACGTGATGACGCCGAGCTTTTGGATACGGCCCAATGAGTCCACGTGGTCGTACGTTTTCGCTTTGGCGAACTGTTCCTTCAGTGGGATAACATCGCGAATCAAGGTGATGATCTTGCGTGTTGAGAGGTCTCCGTGGACCGGGATTATAGTCAAACGCACCTCCGTGCCCCGTTTTCCACGGATCATCTGCACAACCTTGTTTAGACGCATCTCGATCACATCAACTGGTTCACTCGGGCCCTGAGCCACAGCCACAATTCGATCGCCTGGATGAAGCAGCTTGGATGCCTCTGCCGGACCTCCAGGCATCAGCATTTTGATCTTGGTATATCCATCATCCCATTCGAGTTGTGCACCAATTCCAGTCAGCTTCATGGTGATATTCTGCATTTTGAAGTCCGCCGCCTCGGTTGGGCTCATGTAATCCGAATGTGGATCGTAGGCGTGAGTCAAAGCGCTCAAATAGGTTTGCAAAATTTCTTCGCTGTCAAAATCCCGCATCATCCGATCGAGCCTCTTGTAGCGGCGAGAAATGGTCTGGGTCGTATCTTCCGGTTTTTCCTTGGACAGGCGACCCTGCAGGACCTCGAATTTGATGCGGGCGTGCCAGAGAGATTTGGCTTCGGTTTCATCTTTGGGCCAGGGGGCCTTGGTTCGATTGGCTAGAACACTTTCGTCTTTGGTGAAATCGAGCTTTTCCTGGAGGATATCCTCCACCCATTTTTGGCGCTGGCCGAGGCGATCAAGGTATCGCGCGAAAATCTTGAAGCCGGGTGAATCATCACTTTTAAGGACGGCGTCATCCAGTGTTTTGCCATATTTTTGTTCGAACTCATCAACGTCGGTCTGCAAAAACATCAGATGATTATAGTCGAGCGCGTTGAGGTAGTTTTTGAGGAAAGACTCTGAAATGGTATCATTCAGCGGCACCTGCCGATAATGTCCGTTTTCCAGAAGCTTCCCTACAGCAAAGGTTATACGAGCGGTCTGGGCACGGGTGAATTCGATGGAGTACGAAGGGTGAACAAGCCATGCCGCGAGCAGTGCGAAGGAAAACAAGCGATTCATACAATAAGAGACAATGTGGCGTGAAATTGTCCAGAATCAACCCAAAAGGCCAATTCGGGGTCTTATTTACAGTTTAGAGCTGTTTTGAAAGAAATAAAGTGAGCTCGGCCTCGTTGTGATAAACCGGTTCGGCGAACCCCGCTGCCTGGTAAACCGCGCGCGCGCGGCGGTTTTTCTCCAGTACTTCGAGAGTGAGCTTGCAGCAGCCCAGCGAGGCTGCTTTTTTTTCAACGGCGGCAAGGAGGCGTTTTCCAATGCCCAATCCGCGGTGTCCCGGGCGGACAGCCAGATCATGAATGTTCATCAAAGGGCGCGCGGCGAAGGTGGAAAACCCACGGAAACAGACAGCGATCCCGACGGGTTCCTTTTTCAAGAACGCCAAAAAAATGAGGGTCGTCGGGTGGTTTCGGAGGCCCGGCAATAGATTTTGACGTGATTCTTCGGAGAGTGGTTTGGCGTCTCCCATCGGGTCCATGGAATAGTCATCGACCAGTTTCAGGATGGCGTCCGCGTGGGCGGGATTTTCAAGGTCCGCTTCAGCGATCATGATCGCATCGGGATGGGAGCAATCAGAATCTTTCATTGTGTTATGGTAATTGAGCGGCGGTACATACGGAGGTTTTATTTAGCTGCGGCTTAAAGATAAGTCGAGGCGATCGGGCGATTGCTCCTTGAGTTTCCACAAGCCTGCGGCTATGTCTCTGGTAATAACAACAGTGCCTGAAGAGGTTTTATGTTTATGATCAAGGGATTGCTATTCACCGCGGCTTTCTGCTGCGTATCTGTGGCGGCATGGGCGGGTAACTGGCCGCAGTGGCGGGGACCCAATTTCAACGGTACCGCGGAAGAAACCGGTTTGCCGACGACCTGGAGTCAAACGGAAAACGTGGCCTGGAAAACGCCGCTTCCCGGCCAGAGTGGATCGACCCCAATCATTTGGGGAAAATCCATCTTCCTGAACTCGCCAGACGAACAAAAAAATCTGAATCTAATCTGTCTGGACCGATCCAGCGGGAAAATCCGATGGCAAAAAACGGTGGGCTATGGGGATAAATCCAAAGGTAATAACAATATGGCGTCGCCATCGGCGGTGACGGATGGAAAATCAGTCTTCACTCTTTTCGGCACTTCTGACCTGGCTGCTTTTGATTTTGAGGGGAACGAACTATGGCGGCGCAACCTTGGGAAAGAATACGGAAAGTTTGCGGTCATGTGGATTTACGGATCCAGTCCGATATTGTTTCAAGGCCGGCTGTATGTGCAGGTATTGCAACGGAATCCGGTGCCGCCCGACTACACCAATGCGAATGATGGAAAAGAGGCGCGGGAATCGTATATCCTTTGCATCGACCCGGCCACGGGAAAGGATATTTGGAGGCATATTCGGCCAAGCGATGCGCTAAAGGAATCGCAGGAGGCTTATACGACTCCGATTCCTTTCAAACAGGGTGATACCTGGAATCTTGCCGTTTTGGGTGGCAATTGCCTGACCGCGCACTCGCTCACGGATGGCAAGGAACTTTGGCGCAGTTGCGTGTTCAACTCACGGAATGATCCCTGGTTCCGAATTGTTCCGTCGCCGGTTCCTGGAGATGGAATGATATTCGCAAGCGCGCCAAAGCGCGAACCGCTTTTCGCGATCAAGACTGGTGGAAGCGGCGATGTAACCGCGAGCGCTGTGGCCTGGTCATTCAAAGAAAATCCAACCGATTGGAGCACGCCACTCTATTATAAGAACAAACTTTTTGTTTTGGATGGCGATAAAAAGGTGCTGACTTGTCTTGATCCTAAAACGGGCGAGAAAAAGTGGCAGGGGAATCTTGGCGTGCGCGAGATTTTATGGGCTTCACCGACTGGCGCGGACAATAAGATTTATTGCGTGAGTGAAAACGGAACCGTCGTGGTCGTGGACGCAGGAGACGAATTCAAGATTTTAGCCACGAATAAAATGGATGAGGGTCCGGTGCGAAGCACGCTGGCTGTTTCTGACGGGCAACTTTTTCTGAGAACCACCCAAAATCTTTATTGCATTGGACACCCCTAGGACTCCCGATCCCGTATTAGTGACCGACACCCCGATCATCGACCTCCAGAGCGACCATTATTTTATGGGCGAGGCTTTGAGGCAGGCGACGCGCGCCTATGAAGCGGAGGAGGTTCCAATCGGGGCGGTTGTGGTTCGCGAAGGGCGAATCATTGCGCGGGCGTTCAACCAGGTCGAGCTGCTTCGGGATGCAACCGCTCACGCGGAGATGCTTGCGGTCACTCAGGCGGAGGAAGTTGTGGGCGACTGGCGGTTGGCCGACTGCACCTTGTACGTCACGAAAGAACCGTGCCCAATGTGCGCAGGGGCGATCGTCCATGTACGGCTGGCACGCGTGGTATTTGGAGTTTCGGATCCGAAAGGCGGCGCGGCTGGGGGCGCGTTAAACTTGTTGCAATTTCCCACTCTCAATCATAAATGCACAATCACTGCGGGAGTTCGAGAGGTCGAATGCCGCAACCTGCTGCAGAGTTTCTTTGCGGAACAACGGAATAAGAAAAAAATATCCGGTACCGAGGGCGGTACCGGATTGAATTAGAATCGGATAATCGATTGCAATGGATCAAAGTTGCTGCCCCGCAGGTTGCAGAAAAAGGCCATTGATGACCGCATTTGGACCAGCGGTTTTCGTGAGCCGGAGTGTGACGTTGCCCTTCAAATCCCAGATCAGGTATTGGCCTCCGGCGAAATTCGAGAGGGTGATGGTCTGTAACACCGCACCTGAGGCGGTATCGAGAAGATCAACGGTTTCGACACGTCCTGCGTAATCCCAATCGCAGCAATATACTGCCAATCGATGAGTTTTTCCGTCTGTGAGGTTGAAATTCACCGAGAACATATTGCCGTACCAACATGCGCCCAATCGACTCGATCCATCGGCGGTTTTTAGTCCGCGCACATCGGTTGTGGGCTGATTCCAGGTCCAATCCTGTTTGCCAGTTGCGGTGGGTTGGACATACGAGGGGTTTACGGCAGCGTTGCCCAGAATGTTATATCCGTCGGAACCATAGGTGGGACTCCAATTTCCCTGGGTAGCCGAGTCGGTGCCGACATAGACAAATTTAGATCCCGCTCCCGAGCCGGATCCCCCACCGCTGCTACCCGAGGAAATCGTAAAACTTGCGGAGGCAATGGCGCTGGACTGCATTCCGTTTTCGAATGCTTTTGCTTTTACGATCGCACTCGAGCTAAGCGCGAATGGAGCCGAATATAATGTGGACGTGGAGACAGGATCCGACCCGTCCGTCGTGTATCGAATTTCCGCGCCCGCAGTGGCGTCGCTTAGCGTCACGTTTTGCGGACTCGAAAACGATCCGCCGTTGGGCGAAATTCCCGGGGTCGCCACCGTTTGTTGAACGGGGGCGGCATTCCCGAAGAAAAATCCGCTTAACACGGCATTCCCGGAGTTGGGAGAAAGTCGCACCGTGACATGCCCCGAAATGTTCCAAATCAGGTAAATGCCGGACCCGAATGCTGAAACGGTTTGTGTGTTTAAGAGCGCGCCGGTATCTCCGTCCAACACCTGAACGGTCTCATTGCGGTTCGCGTAATCCCAATCAAGCAGATAGAAGGCGACCCGGTGGGCCTGGCCATCTGTTATAGCCAGATCGATTGAAAAACCGG
>JAQGOX010000041.1 GCA_028293365.1 Verrucomicrobiales bacterium
ACTCGGAACAACAGATACGCGCTGCCTGGCCCCTGACCGGAAGTGATTCGTTTCCTGCCATCACATTCGTTCCCTTGAGAAAGGCACTTACCAATACAAATAGCGAGGTTCGCTACGCTGCTATCAAAGCGCTTACGAGATCCGGAATGGATCTGGTTCCTATAAAGCCTGATCTGGAAAAAGCCGCCCTGGACGAAAACGGGATGGTTGCGACGGTCGCTCGGCGCACTCTTGAAAATATCGGACCAAAATAACGAGTTTTCCGCTGGACCCTTAGCCCACCAAAACTGGTGCGTGATGAAAACTCTCGGGCACCGTCAAATCAAACTGGAGTATGGAAAATAATGAACGAGCATCCACGCTCATCGTACTGCGTTAAGAATGTGGATCCAATCACCTGACCGCTTGGCAGACTGAGAGACCTCCTCCCTTTGTTGCCTTTGTTACCTTGCTGTAAAAATCCGGGTTCTCCCAACAATAACGAGGCTGAATTCGAACCGATGGGTGAATTCGTTATTCGCAAACAGCGATAGGACGCTTATTGACAAAAGTTACGCTATTAGCAATCGTTACCTCAAGCAACTATTGAAAATTATCCACTGACCGAAATAAAATGGAACGGTATATCATGAATTCGTCCTCGACCGCCGATTTCGAAGGTTTCGACCATTTGCTCCCTGTTTGTTTGATTTTGCTCTCTCTGTTAAAAACCCAAACCCGGTTGATCAGTGTGATTTGCTCCGGGCCAACCTCGCCCGATTCGAGGCTATTCCATTCTTTTCTCGCCTCTTCTCGGCATTTCTCACCTTTTCTTACTTAAAATATTTTGCGTGAGCTCGTCAAAATGCCACGACTGCACAGTCCTAGTCCTTACTAAATCCCGCCCCGGATGAAAAATCCTGAATTTGACACCTCGCCTCCAAATCGTTTCAGGGCTGCGGTCGAAATCAAAAATCCGCAACTTGCCTTGGGGATTAATGCCGGTTTAAGGTCTGCGGTGATTTTTTTCCGAAAAGCGATTGTGGTCACTCTTGTGGCGACCTGCGGCTTCATCAATCTGGGAGCGGAGTCCAGTAGCGTTCGATCCTGGAACGATTACCGAACCATTATGTGGATTGGCGATTCTGCATACAAAAAACCCGAGAAAATTCCTCTCTTCTTTGCGCGCCTTCGGGAAATGGGAATTAACACCGCGATGGCTTACGGAAGTGCCGATCCCAAGACATTCACAGAAAACAATTTTCCTTATTACGTGGAGAACATTGTTAATCGCGGCCTCTGCCTGAAATTCAATTCGAAGGTAACCGATTGGGATAAATTCGTCACTGAATGGAGCCGGTCTGGCCGGCCCGAGAGCGGTCTTGTCCGTGATTACAGTCTGAACGATCCTAAATGGCTTGCCGCAGCCGCCGAACAAATGAAGGAAGTCGCGAAGAAGAACCTACCGAACCAGCCCCTCGCTTTCGATATTCGGGACGAACTTTCAACCACCATTTCTGCAAACCCGTTCGACTATGATTTCAATCCGATCGCTCTCGATGCGTTTCGAGCGTGGCTCAAGACCCAATACAATTCCCTGGAGGCACTGAACGAAGAGTGGGCCACAACTTTCGGGTCATGGAACGACGTGCGCCCGTTCACTACAGACCAAATCAAAAACAGAATGGTTTCCGGAGCGAGCCATCCGGAAGGCCCGCCCGATTGGCACGCCGTTCAAGGCATTCAATTCGAACCTCAAGCCGCACGCGCACAGCCAGCCCGCTGGAACTTCGCGCCCTGGGCCGATTTTCGCAGTTTCATGGATCTTTCACTTGCTCATACTCTGCATGAATTGCGCGACGCCGCGCACGGAGTCGATCCTGCGACACCAGTCGGCATCGAAGGAACCCAGATGCCCGGTGCTTTTGGCGGATATGACCTTTGGTTGCTCAGCCAGTCACTCGATTGGATCGAGCCTTACGATATCGGAAATGCGCGCGAAATTCTCGGATCGTTCATGCCTCGAAAACCAATGCTCACCACTGTTTTTGAAAAAGACTCTGAGCACGCCCGACGCCGTCTTTGGCATTTGCTGCTCGAAGGAGACCGCGGGTGCGTTGTCTGGTGGAGCGAGGATTGCATCGACTGGAACTCGCCGGATTACGCACTGACCAGCAAAGGCAAAGCGCTCAAACCGGTTTTGAAAGAACTCGCTTCGCCCCTGGGACTTTTGTTCCTCCGGGCAGAACGGGAGCGCGATCCCATTGCCATTCACTATTCCCAGCCCAGCATTCAGGCGGACTGGCTGATCGAATCGACCCCGGACGGTTCGACCTGGCTCCGTCGCTTTTCGAGCTTTGAAGCGGATCACAACCACTTTGCCAGAGTTCGCAACGGAATGCTTAAAGCCATACAGGATGCAGGATATCGTCCGGAATTCATATCCACTGCTCAAATCACGAGCGGGGAATTGACCAACCGGAATTTTCGTGCACTCGTACTTCCGGAATCTCTGTCTCTCTCGGCGCGGGAAATCAAACAGATCGATTCATTTTACGAAAACGGAGGAGCGGTGCTGGACACACCGCGAGTTGGATTATTCGACGAACATTGCAAGCTCCGAACCAACGTTCTCGATCATGCCTGGACAACGAATGCCATTAGCGAGGAACTCATTGAACGATATGCAATGGATCGCCTGCATCCCCAACCGTTCCTCGAAGAGCCGAACTGGATTAAGAAGCAGCTCGCCGGTATTAAACAGCCAGTCAGCGTCCCCATCGGATCTCGAACTTTAATCCACCGTTTCAAACTCGGGAATGGGCGCCTCCTGGCGCTGGAAAGAAATATTAACTATCAAATGAGTGAAGATCTCGCTCAAGCCGGTGGAAATGAAAATCTGGAGAAACCCATCGATGTGGAGGTGACTTTAGCCGAAGCCGCACATATTTATGATCTTCGCAGAAACGCTTACGTTGGACGTGCCAACCATTTCACGGCCCGCATCGATCCGTGGCAGCCCGCCCTTTACGCTTTGTTGAAAGAAAAAGTGAAACTCGCCAGTTGGATGGAAACCGCTATAAATCTCGCGGAATAGAATGTTTCTGCTCCTTAAGATTTGGATCTGCTGGTGCTCCATTTCGGTCGCGGCAGGGTGGATTTTTTCAGTATTCGGCGGCTTAAATCGCTGGTCGTACGGATTGCTTTGCATCGGCTTCGCCATCGCAACGATAGTCTCCTGCAAAACATCCCTGACTCAGGTAACTTCAAATCTCCGCACGAAACTTCCAGCTTGGGCAAGGCGTTTCAAACGTCCCCTTCCCCTGCTCTTCGCTGTTACGGTAGTGCTCAGTTTCCTTGGCGGAATTCTCTACATACCAGTATATGGCGACGCTCTCTCGTACCGCCTGCCGCGCCTCTTCCATTGGATCGCGGAGGGACGATGGCATTGGATTCATACCGGCGATCCGAGGATGAACGTGGTGGGGCCCGACACGGAATGGCTCTGGGCACCGATTTGGGCGCTCACTCGAAATGAAAAATGGTGCTTCCTGATTAGTTTCATCAGCTACCTTTTCCTCCCGGCAGTCACGTTTTCGTATTATCGCCGAATCGGCATTTCCCGCCGGGTCGCCTGGGTCTGGATGTGGCTGCTTCCGACCGGTTACTGCTATGCCTTTCAGGCAAGCAGTATCGCCAGTGACGGCTACTGCGCCACCTTTGCCCTCGCCTCGGTGCTCCTCGCATTACGAGCTCGCGAGCGCAGAAATGCTTCAGATTTGCTCTGCTCGCTTCTTTCCATTTCCCTCATCACCGGCGTCAAGCAAACCAACCTCTTGCTGGTGGCTCTGTGGGCGATACCTTTGGTGAAAAGCATTCCGCGCGTTCGCATTCCGAAAGCCGCTTTGGCTGCCTGCGTTGTTATAGCTGCGCTGATTTCCTTTATCCCAATCAGCTACCTTAACCAAAAATATACCGGAAATTGGAAAGGGTTTGCCACAGGGACGAACACTCGTTTCGACCAGAGCAAACTGGAACCTGATTCCGTTATTTGGGGAATCGCCGGGAACACCTTTGCCCTCACCGCACAAAATCTTTTGCCTCCCTATTTCCCCTGGATGGACCGATGGAACCTGGCAATGGAACGCCTCGTCGCTTCGCCTCAAGGCAAGCATTTCAGAAGTTTCGAACGCTTTGGTTTCCTTCTCCGCGCCCCGGCCGAGCATAACGCCGGGCTTGGTCTCGGGCTCTGCGTTCTTCTGATAGTCTCGATATTCGCAGCCTTTCGCTATCGCACGGTTCAATCGGCCGGCCTCACTCTGGAAAATAGATTCTTAATTTTAGTGCCCTGGTTTCTTCTGCTCATTTTCATGGCCAAAATCAGCGTCTTTCAAAACGCTCGTTACCTCGCTCCGTACTATCCATTTCTTTTACCAATCACGCTTCGCCAGCGCGGCCAAAGTTTGCTAGTGCGAAAACGGTGGTGGCAATGGAGCGCCGCCGCCGTCGCCGTTTTGGCGGTTCTCATGATTATTGTTTCGCGTCAAAGACCTCTGTGGCCGGGGAACGTCATCGCGCGCATTTTTGAATTACGCCCTTCGGGAGCGGCCTTTGCCAAACGCGTTCGAAACGCTTTCGCTTTTTCGGACGAATCCCCGCGCACTTCGAATTGGCTGCGACAGGTTTTGCCTCCCAGCGAAGGAATCGTTGGATATGCGGTGGAGATCGGTTATAGCGAGCCGGCGATATGGCATACCCCAACGGTGACCAATGTCTGGCGATTTCTTCCTGGCGACAAATCCGAATCCCTCCGAGATCGCGGGATTAACTATCTGCTCATGGAACCTGCATTCCGAAATGATGAACAGGGAAAACAAAACCTCACTGACCTGCTGGCTCAGGGATCCGAAATAATTTCAAAATCCGACGTTCATTTCGGTCCGGAATCAGTGCCGGAAGAACTTTGGCTGATGCGTCTTCGCTGGAAATAGTCTCGAGTCCTAAGGAACGTAGCTTAAAACTTTTTCGACCGTGACCGCCACTGATGCGATAATCAATCCGAACGAGATCCAGCCTAGCGAATCTGTCATCGGCGTCACCGCAATCGGTAATTTTTTCTCACGAGCCGGAATAAAAATCAGACCACAAACCGCGCCGCCAACCAGACCACCCAAATGAGCAGCGTTATCCACCATCTGAAAAGCCGCCAGTCCAAGTGCCGCGATGAACGCTATATTCATCCAAATAGCTCGCCCAAAACCCGAAGGCAAAAGCCCTCTGCGGCGCTGTCCCAGTACTGCCAAAAATCCAATCAGCCCCATAATTCCGCCCGAGGCGCCTACAGATGTGATATGAGGCATCAGCCAAAAACTGAACATGCTCCCCATTGCTGCCGACACGGCGAAAACGATCAGCACCAGCGCCCGATTGCCCAACGCTTCAACCATGCGCCCGATATTCATCAAAGCCATGAAGTTAAGCCCAAAATGCAGAAGGCCACCATGCAGCCAGATGCAGCTAAAAAGTCGAAAATGTTCACCCGCTCGCACAAGGTCTTTAATCAAAGCCGCCGCATAGAGCGAGTGCTCCATACCGGAACGAACCTGCGCCGCACCCACTGCGATCATTCCGCCCGCGAGGATCTTTGTCCCGATGGTATTTTGCGAGGCGACCCAAAGGGCCGGTCGTGAAAAATGGTGCGAGTCGCCAAAAGTATCCGCCGTAACTCCAGCCAGGCCTCGCAACATTTTGAAAGTTCTAATCGACGGCAAAACCCCCACCAATACCAACGCCACCATGATCACTAACGAAAACGACCGTTCCTGGGGCCAGGACTACTTGGCCATAAACGCCTAAATGCACGTCAGGGCCAATGTCAACGCAAGAGAACCGCGCAAACGAAACCGATAAGCCGAAACCGCCGTATCAAACAGGAAAGGAACTTCCGCTACTGGCACCAGGTCGGAATTCTCCGGCGTCCAAACCATTTGGACATTGCGAAAACCGCGGCTCGAACATTTGCTGATTAATTCCTCGCGCGTGCAGCCATGCAGTTTGCCTTTGAGGAGATAACCGTAGGGATGGCCAGGGAGGGGCCTGGGAAAATTCCCAAACTCGGTTTCTGGAATAGACGTTCTGAATTGATCGTTCAATCGCCGAATAATAAGCGGCAATCCCTCAGACGCAAGACGCGCGTAGCATCCATTTCAAAGCACGCCATTTCGGTAGGCCGGGTCCCCTGCGCCCGATGCTCATCCGAACATACCTATACTGCCTCCGCTCTCCGCGCCTCCGCGCCGTCCCCCTCTCTTCCATTCCGAATGGAGGAGAGGGCTGGGGAGAGGAGGCACCTGAGTTGACCCAAAATTACGATCGACCCTCCAACGTAAGCCGTAATTTGTCGTTTTACAGGCATTCTCGATGCAATTTGCCTTCCAAACTCTCTCAAAAAATAGTTCAAACTATTTTGACCCAGGGACGGCGGATGTCCCACCCCCCCTGCTACGATTCACCCAAAATATGAATGAAAAAGTTCGCAAAACCAGCCTCCGAACCGCATCTTGCTATGATCTGCCAGACTTTCCTTTTCCCTTCGGCCTGGTCCCTACCCCAACCCCGCTCGTCCCTCATGAGCACTGTAGGCCGGGTAACTTACCCGATGCCCCTCCCATTAACACCCGCGCTTCAGCCGGGTGCCACCAAACACCCGAAGAACCTCAAAACCGTTTCCAACGGTTTCCCGACCGGATCAGCCATCACCAAATCAGCCCCGGTGCGCGCGGGAAGTGAGGCTATTGGTCATGAAGACAGCCTCCAGTCTCAAGCCTTATTACCGCCCACCACACACTGACCAAAAAACACATCGGCAGACACAGTGCGAACACACTTGTACACACGTGCGAACACGCCTGGATTTCCC
>JAQGOX010000057.1 GCA_028293365.1 Verrucomicrobiales bacterium
TTCAGAACGGAAATTCCCTTTGACTGTCAATTCATTGTGAAGGCTTTCAGAATTGGTGAGCACAGGAGTAAATACGGTGGTACTCACGGCGGTCCTTTTCGGCGCAGGCTTCGTTACTCACTACGTACAGAACGCTCGGCTATGCTCGTCGCTCACGCCTCGCCCACACCGAAAACCCCGCGCCGCTAATGTCACCGCATTTACGCCTGGGAGCACTTAGCCGGCGGCGGTTCTTAGGCGGCCTGCTTTCGGCGGCGGTGTTGACTTCGACCGATGCTCTTGCCATTGAACCGCGCTGGCTTCGAGTGCAAAAAATTCGAATCACGCCGCGACCTTCCTTCCGATTCGTTCAGATTAGCGATATTCATTACAAAGGCGATCGTGGGTACCTTGAAAAGGTCGTTCGGGTAATTAATGAGCAACACCCGGATTTCGTCTGTTTCACTGGGGATTTAATTGAGAATGCGGAATATGCTCCCGAAGCACTCGAAATCCTGGAAAAGATTGAAACTCCGTTATTTGGAATTCCAGGCAATCACGATCATTGGGCAGACCTTGATTTCGATCTTCCGAGACAATCCTTTGCGAAAACTGGGGGGCAGTGGCTCATGAATGAAGATGTCGTGATTCAAAACGGATCTGTGCATCTCTTTGGAATGAGTGGCTTGAAGTTCTTCAATTTCTCCCCTTCCGCAGGTCGTAAAAATATTTTATTAAGTCATTATCCCACGGGCGTGGAAGGTTATACAGATACGCGGTTCGATCTCATTATCGCGGGTCATTCGCACGGAGGGCAGGTGCGAATTCCCGGGTATGGCGCGTTAATCGTCCCGTTTGGAGTGAACGAATATCAGTTGGGGATGTATCAGACTGCCAGCGGCCCCTTGTACGTGAACGCCGGGATTGGCTGGTTCTACGCGAACGTTCGAATCTTTTGCCGGCCGGAAATCACGGTTTTCGAAGTCTGACCCAGCGGGCAAGGCAAGAGTCCAAAGCCTGGCTCTTTAAGCTCGACCGGAACAGATGCGGTCGAAACGCAACGCCCCGAGAATCGAATACGGAAAAGCCCTATAGTTTTTACTCCTGAATTAGGCTTTATTTCTCGCATCCCAAATAAAGTCATGTCCATGAATTTGAAATTCCTATACGCGGTCATTTTTGCTTTTCTGATTCAACCAGCGATCAACGCGATCCATCCGTGCGTGGTAATTGACCGCAACCAGATCGTTTTCGATCTGCAGGATTGAATTCTTTTTCACTTAGCCATCTTTTTTAAATTTGCCGAAAGAACTCGTGATCAAGCGCACCTCTTGCGTCATCACAATAAAGCACCTCAGTTATGAAATCATTCAAGAGAACAATCCCTCCATCTCCCTCGCGTGTAGCGGCGTGGAGCACTGCAATTCTAACCGCGATCGCACAAACGGTGCAGGCAGCCAATCATACATTGGTCCAGCAGCAAGCTGCGGGGAACGATTGGAATACCGGAGTTTGGCAACCGGGCAATCTCGGCGCCACCGCAATCGTCGGCACCGAACCCGACGCGACTTTCGAAATGTTGCCCGGCTCACGATTGCGCAGTCCCAACAACGGAACGGACGATACCTTTCCTGGCCTGGTACTTACGGTGGACGGAGACAGTATCATGGCTCCGACTGGTTCGGGAGCGACCTCGTCCGAGATTCGTTTCAAACAAGCGGGCGGCGCGACCGGCTCAGGAGCTGCAATGTTCACGAAATTGGTATTGAACGGTGGGCAATTGGATTTGGGAAACGATGGGACCATCGTCATTAACGGTGAGGTGGATGTTGCAAAAAACTCCTCACTCATCAATGACGGAACCAACGATCGCGGTTTTCAAATTAACGCTTTTCTGACAGGAAGCGCTGATCTGGCGATCTCAACCTATGCGCCAGCGACGCCGGATAATTTTCGTCCGACTTATACGCACGATGTTAATATTGCAGGGACCACCAACACGTTCAGCGGAAAATGGAATATCATACGCGGTGTGCTTTTGGGAAGCGGCACCAATTCGCTGGGCACAAACAATATCGTGGTGGGCAGCGCCGCAGCATTGGAAACCACCTATGATATCAACAATCCGCATGGCAACCTGCAGTTGAACGGGCTGATGTATCTGCACCAAAACGATGCGTTCCGATCGGTGACGGTAGGCACCACGGCTTTGGCAAAGGGAACCTATACCTACGACGATCTGGCCGCACAATTCCCCACCAATTTCCCGGCGACCTGGACGGCAATGGATGGTGCCGTTGACGTCGACGGAAATCCTATTACCACGGCCTCTGGTAGTATTGCGGTCCTCGAAGACAATACTTCGCCAGTCGCCATTACGGTGGGCCTGGCTGCAACAACCACCGTGCAAGCTGGAGTTCCTGTAAACCTCGTGGTCACGGCCACCGGACCCATCACGTCAGTAACCTGGCTTTCAAATAATGTAGTGGTCGCGGCGGGTTTAAGCCTTGCCTATTCAAGTCCACCACTAAGTGCCTCAGCGGCTGGCGCAATCTACAAAGTTATCCTCGCGAACAATTCGAGCAGTGCCACCAATCAAACGACCATCGCTATCATTAATAGCCCCATCAATATTACAATGGCGGTTCAGGAGGCGATCGGACAGAGCTGGGAAACCGGCAGCCTTTGGAGCGATGGCAATCCCGCATCGGTTTCGGCTGCGGCGAATGCGGCGAATACCTATGAAATTCTGCCTGGAGCCCGTCTGAGATCTCCCGACGGCGCGGCGACCGCGACATTCCCTGGATCTGTCTTAACACTCGATGGCAATAGTGTTTGGAACGTTACACCTCCGGTGACACTCGGAGAAATACGATTCAAGCAGGGGAACGCCACCAACGAAGATGGATCTCCAACCGGATTCGGAACAAATATATTTCCGAAACTGGTCCTGAACGGCGGTCAGTTGGACGTTGGCAATGACGGCACCGTGATAATCCAGGGACATCTGGATGTGGCCAAAGACACGCCCTTCAGTGTGAATAATGCAACGGGTGCCCGCGGTTATCGCCTTGATGCATGGCTAACAGGAACCAATAGCATCGAATTCCACGGATCAAGCACCGCTGCATTCGATCCATTGGAAACCCACAATCTTGATGTAAATGGCGGCAGCAATACGTTTTCGGGCAAATGGAACATCGTGACCGGCACGTTGCTTGGCACTCAGCCCGGAGCGCTGGGGACGAACGATATAAGCATTGGCGCGAATGGCGCATTGCTGACGACTTACGATATCAATAATCCGAAAGGGTCTTTGGACCTTCAAGGCCAGATGTACCTGACGCAAAATGACACGTTCCGCAAAGTAAAAATCGCGGGCACGCCGTTGGCGAAAGGCACTTACGCATACGCGGACCTTTCTGCAACCTACCCCAATTTTCCCGCGACCTGGCCTGTTTTGATCGGTGCGGAAAACGCTACAACTCCCGGGGGGAGCATCACAGTGCTCGAAGACAGCTTCGCGCCATCGGTAATCATCACTGGTCCCGTGATCGGCACCGTCTTCCCCAATGGCCCGACAAACGTGACCCTGACAGCGGACGCGACGGTGGAAGCAGGGTCGATCGCCAAGGTGGAGTTCTACAGTGGCACCAACAAACTTGGCGAAGACACGACCGCGCCCTATTCGATCGTTTGGACCAACGTTGATTTAGGCAAGTATGCGGTAACCGCGCGAGCCACCACCGCGAATGGAGAATTCGCGCTTTCCGGCCAAACGCTCGTAACCGTCGGCACGCCGATCAGCATCAACTTCCAGACCAGCACTGCCGCCACGCCGGATGGTTATCTCGCGGATGTGGGCACCGTTTACGGTGACCAAGGCAATGGCTACAGCTACGGCTGGGACATCGATAACACGGCTAACGCGCGTGAACGCAACTCGGTGAACTCACCCGACAAGCGTTACGACACCTTCACCCATATGCAAAAGCCGCAACCCGCAGGCAGCGTCTGGGAAATTGCGGTGCCCAATGGACGCTATCTCGTGACCGGAGTGTCGGGTGACCCCGACAATTTCGACAGCGTCTTTGATGTGCAGGCAGAGGGAGTGACCTTTATTTCGGGAACACCTTCGACGGATACAAGCGCCCGTTTCATCGCAGGCCGTGGAACAGTGACGGTTGCAGATGGCAAACTCACGATATCGAACGGACCTCTTGCGGCAAACAGCAAGATCAACTTCCTCGACATCTTTGCATTGCCCGCGTCCGGAACGCCGCAACGCGCCACGCTATCGGATGTCAAAGTGCAGGGAGGCAATCTGGTATTTACGTTTAACTCGGAGGCCGGACATGCTTACAACGTCCGCTCCTCGAGCACCGTAACGACTCCCTTGGCTCAATGGACTGTTGCACCTGTGACTGCGACCGGCACAACGACCACGTACTCGACTCCTGCTACCGCAGGGGCGCAGTTCTTCGTGGTAGAGTCATTGTAATTCCAGAATAATCGCGAAGGCCGGGCAACTCAGCCCGGCCTTTTTTGTGCCCGGAACTGGGATTTTCCAGCGTAAGGCCGATAGTCAATTCTGCGTCCATTTGTGGGCGACGGCCAAAACATTGCAGTTTGCCCGAAACATGGCACCCTAAGCGCATATGAATAAAACGGTGCTCGCGGTTGTTGGACTGCTGGTGGGGGGAATCATCATTCTCGGATTGATTGCGGCATCATCGTATAACGGATTTGTCGGTCTCTCGCAGAGCGTCGAACAACAATGGGCGCAGGTTCAAACCGTTTATCAACGTCGGGCAGATCTCATCCCCAACCTCGTCAGCACGGTTTCAGGAGCGGCCAATTTCGAAAAATCGACACTGACGGAGATCACCCAAGCGCGTGCGTCGGTGGGACAGGTCAATATGGGGACAGCGCCAACGACTGCCGCGGACCTCGAGAAATTCCAAAAGGCGCAGGATCATCTTTCGTCCGCATTGAGCCGGTTGCTGGTCGTTTCAGAGCGGTATCCTGATTTGAAATCGAATTCGAACTTCCTGGGCCTGCAAAGCCAACTCGAAGGAACGGAAAACCGGATTTCGGTGGAACGACAGAAATTCAATGAAGCGGTTGGGCAGTATAATAAAGCGGTCCAACGTTTTCCGGGAGTTTTGTTTGCCGGCTTATTTCATTTTCAGCCGAAACCGTATTTCACTGCGACCGAAGGAGCATCCACGCCACCCAAAGTGGAATTTAACTTTGGACCTACTGCGACCAAGCCCAAATAAGCCCGCAAGGGTTTTCGAATGTGCGCTCGGATGAAAAGGCTGCAGATTTTACTGATCGCACTCTTCGGCTGGTTCCTCTTAGGGATTCAGATCTGGGGGGCAGAGGTCATTCCTCCGCGGCCGCCTCGATATTTTAACGACTTCGCACTCGCGGTTTCGAAAGGAACCGCGGAGAAACTGAATAGCGAACTCGAAAACCTGGAGAAAACCGATTCCTCGCAGATCATCGTCGTCATTTATTCAAAAATGACCTCAGCCTCTTCGGTTGAAGATTTCACTTATCGGACAGCGCAGGCATGGAACTTCGGGCAAAAGGGGAAAAACAACGGAGCAGTGTTATTTGTTTTTGTCCAGGAACACAAAATTTATATCCAGGTCGGCTACGGCCTTGAAGGCGTTTTGACCGACGCGCTCTGCCGACAGATAATCGAGACGGAACTTAAGCCTAAATTTCGGGCAAATGATTTTGATGGTGGTTTGACGGCTGGAGTCGATGCGCTCATTCGCGCTGCAAAAGGCGAGTACAAGGGGACGGGAAAAACAAACGCTCAGACGAAGACCCGTTCGCGCCAGCATTTTCCGTGGTGGATTCTATTCGTAATTCTGATGATCGCTCTTTCGTCGCGGCGCCGTTCACGTGGCTGGTATTACAATGGGGGTGGTCCGATGAGTTGGGGCGGAGGTGGTTTTGGAGGC
>JAQGOX010000007.1 GCA_028293365.1 Verrucomicrobiales bacterium
GAAGACGTCGGCCACGTCTTGCAAAGTGGCACTCAAGGAGAAGGAGGGGAGATTTTCGTTTTAGACAAGGGTAACCCCGAAAAAATTGTTTATTTGGCAAAGCAGATAATCGAACTAAACGGCTTGATTCCAGATGAAGATATCGAGATCGAATTTATCGGTTTGCGGCCCGGCGAAAAACTGTTCGAAGAGTTTAGTCACCGGGGAGAACATCTTGGGCCGACCACTCATCAAAAAGTGATGCGATTCAACTGCAAGCCTTTGCCGCTGAAAGAAGTCCGATCGCACTTTGAAAAAATAAAACACCGCCTGCAATTCGCCGAAGCCAATGAGCTGAAACTGCTTCTTAAAGAAGCCGTCCCCGAATACCAACCCTACCTCACCGAATAATTACTCCTGTTCGTTGCATTATCTCTGCGACCTTCTGTTCAAACCGTTTATCAATGTTAGTATTTCACGTCTTCTGCTTTTTGTTGCGAAGTCACCCACGTCAAAATCTCATGGGATTTGCTGATCGCAAAAAACATCCCACCAATCACCATGACCACCAATAGAATCTTCAACCCTTGACCTAATCTGCGGTTCTTCTTCCTTTTATCATCTGACATTCTTTTAGCATTACCAAATTCATCGCCCGAATGCACGCTTCCTTTGCAGAAATTTCAATAGCTTTTCAACTTTTCAGCTTTTTATCTCCCCCGATCGGAGTATTCCGCGTCCGTGCTTAATAATGCCCAATCCGAATTTCAGCGTTTTCCTCGTCCGCCATCTCGTCCCCCGTCTTGTCCGCCGTCTTGTCCGCCGTAGCCTTGGCGAAGGAGGAAGCTTCAGCGAAGGAGGAAGCTTTCTCCCTCCCGCCTCAATCCCAGCCGCTCCTGCCGATACTTCCCGGACGCCACTCGTTCGCACCACTCCTGATTCTTCAAATACCATTCAATCGTCAGCTTCAAACCTGCGTCCAGAGAAACTGACGGCTTCCATCCCAATTCTCGTTCAATCTTGCTCGCGTCGATTGCATACCGGTGATCATGGCCGGGCCTGTCCGTTACAAAACTGATCAGCGACCCGAACCCCCCCGCCGGAGCGTTTTCGACTATCTGGTCAAGCAGCGCGCAAATCTTCTTTACCAGAAGTAGATTCGTGCATTCGGAACTTCCACCGACGTTGTAAGTCTCTCCCGGATTTCCCTGAGTGCAGGCTCGAAAAAGAGCTTGAACATGGTCTTCGACAAAAAGCCAGTCGCGCACATTTTCACCTTTTCCATAGACCGGAATTTTCTCCTTGCGAAGAGCCTTTGTAATGACTACCGGGATGAGCTTCTCGGGAAATTGGTATGGACCATAATTGTTCGAGCAGTTCGTCACGATCACTGGCAATTTGTAGGTATGGTGCCAGGCTCGTGCGAGGTGGTCGGAAGCAGCTTTGCTCGCCGAGTATGGCGAATGTGGATCGTACGGTGAAGTTTCCGTGAACAAGCCCTCAGGTCCCAATGACCCGAAAACTTCATCTGTGGAAACGTGAAGAAACGGAATGCCTCTGCGCTCGCTCGTTCCATCCTGCTCCAGTGATGGAGCGACGTTTGCAAAAGTGTAAACGTTCCCTCCACATTCGTCCTGATAAAATCGCCGGGCGAATCAATCGATCGGTCCACGTGAGATTCAGCCGCCAGGTGGAAGATCGCACTGGGCGAATACTTCTCAAAAATTTGCTTCAATGCCGGTCCGTCGCAAATATCGGCCTTCTCGAACTGATAACGCGGATGATTCTCCACCATCCGCAACGAGTCGAGATTGCCCGCATACGTAAGCTTATCGAGATTTACCACCGTGTAACCCGTATTCCCGACTAGGAAACGGACCAACGATGAGCCGATAAAACCCGCCCCGCCCGTGACAATAACCGCCGCCATATTTCAATGTTTCAACGTTTCAAATCAGACCGCAAATCACTGTCAATTCCCGCCCGTCCGATCCTTCCAAAGACTCTCCCCGATTGCCCCAAACCATTCAAGCCAATCCGAATTTCAGCGTTTCAGCTTTTCCCTCTCGACTCCGTGACCTCCGCGACTCCTGTTCAAACCCCTTTTTGCAGCGTTTCAGCATAGTTCTGCAAGGTAGCGCGCGGACCGCCGGGCCGCGCGTTCCGATCCCGGAGCCTATTTGCTTTGTTAACTTTGCGACCTTCTGTGAATGACATTCGGCCGTTCCGCCTGAGCCCTCAAAATGGCTGGATCGAATCGCTCCATTTAGGGTTCCACTTCGGACATGCAATTGTTGAGTTCTTTGCGTTCTTTTGCGGCGAAACCCAGATCCGTAGAAATCCCTGTCCCGCGACTGCGGCATCGCTTATCTCTGGGAACCTTCGCGCACTTTGCGAGCTTTGCGGTTAAGAAAGCTCCTCGTTTGAGAGAAAAAAAGATTGACTAAAGAAACATTAATCTGATAAATATTTGTCATTGTCCGTGAAAACGGTTCTTTGACAATCAAATCGAAACATGTGCGATCCGCAAAATTCGCGGTTGAGAAACTTTGCGCCCCTGAATCTGAGTCCTGTTTCGGATTTGGTTTTGGCCGGCTTTTAGCTTCTCGGTGTTTTTCCCAATTAGCACGCTAAAGCACCCTATAGCACGATATATCGTATGGGAGGGGGTACCGTTAAAATAATGTTCACGCAAATTTCCACCGCTTTCTTCCCCGTGCAGTGTCCGCGTATTTGGCGTATTCAGTGGTTAAGCTCTTTGTATACTCTGTGTTCTTTTGCGGCTAAACCTCCTTGGATAAAAGTGACATTGGACACCGAACGGAGACGCAGAAAACACGATCCGGCACGATAATCACGATCCGCGCACGATAAATACACGATCATCGTGTC
>JAQGOX010000071.1 GCA_028293365.1 Verrucomicrobiales bacterium
TATGTAATGATCGAAGACGAATAGTGATGTATACCTGCCGTGTTTGCGACAATCGTATTATTTTCAACAAGCGGCGTGTTCCCCTCAGGCAGGGCTAGATTGAGTGCGGCGCATGAGTTCGAAACAAAAAGGTTGTTTATGATTCGAGGCGAAGAGCCGTTCACAAATGTGATAACACCCGAAAGAAGCTGGCTGTCCCCTGAATTGAATAAGAATATATTTTGCTCGATTATCGGAGAAGCTGCGTTACCGGCAATACCAGCGCCAAAACCACCGCTTGCCTGGATGTTTTTAATGAAAACGTTGCTTCGAATAATTGTGCCGGTCCCGTGGACTTCCATGCCGGCTCCAAAGTATGCGAAAGCATTACTGATGGTGATGCCGCTCAATTCACCCAGAGGACCAATCAGAATTCCGGTGTTCTGCTGTGCGTTTAAAATTGTCTCTTTAGGCCCCTCCAGACTGCGTAACGCGATGTCTTTCCCTTCGAAATTCAGGTTTTCAGCGTATACGCCCGGTTTTAACCAGATTATATCCTTATTATTTGCGACTGTAAGGGTTGCCTGAATCGTCGAAAACTGTCCGGGCACGGTCCATTCCGCCCCCCGCGTGGCATCGATCAAAACAAGAAAAAATAGAAGGCGGAGGGGCCGTCGCAAGAACATCCGACTACGTTTGCCAGTACCAATTCGTCAAGTCAATCTCTGGAACCAGAGTCTATTCGAATACTCGGCTGATTGGCGTTTTGTGTGAAAACCAATTTCGCAGGAACGAAATCTTGCCTCGTTCGGATTCTTTGCCAAGATGGCTCCATCATGAAATCCAACTCAAGGAACGGCTTTCTACTTGTTACCCTGGCACTCCTGCTCGGCGTCACGACGCCTCGGGCGCAGGATAAGGCTGTCTCGGCTCAATCAGCTTCGCACTTCCAAATTCCTGCCACCGACGATGGCCTTCCGGGCGCGGGTCCGATTCGCCGCGCTGATTGGTTCCGCAAACTCTGGGAGAGTCGGCGCGCGGCCTGGGCGACGCGCGCTGAGCGCGATCATAACGCAGTTGTGCTGCTTGGCGACTCGATCACACAAGGGTGGGGAGAGGATTTCAGCGCCTGGTTTCCGGGAATGAAAATCGCCAATCGCGGCATCAGTGGTGATACCTCCAGAGGCGTTTTGATTCGGTTACAGGAAGATGTGCTTTCGCTCGATCCCCAGGCGGTCGTCCTGCTCATCGGCACCAACGACCTCGAAGAAAAGGCTGCTCCCGAAACAATCGCCGGGAATCTCAAGCTGATCCTCGCGGAACTGACACGGCACGACGCCAAAATGCCGATTGTGCTTTGCCAGGTATTCCCCAGTTCGGCCACGAAATCGCGTCCCGTTGAGCAAATTAAAAAAATCAACCAGTTGTACGCGGAGGCTGTAAAGGGGAATGCGCAGGTCACCCTGATGGAAACATGGACTCTGTTCGCCGATGCAAAAGGCGATGCGATTGCCGCAGAGTTTCCCGATCTCTTGCATCCGAACATGGCCGGCTACGCAAAATGGGCTGCGGGATTGCGACCGGTTTTTGCGACTCTTGGTTTTATCGAAAACGAACCGTACGAATATGCACCGGAGCCAGGCTTTGTAAGTTTGTTCAACGGGAAGGATCTAACTGGCTGGGGTTTTCGTGCTACTTCGGAAAACGAAAAAGCGTCGATGAACAAATGGAAGGCAAGCGATCCACATATGCCCGCTTATCCCATTGTGGAGAAAACCGTCGCATTCGACGGTCAAACCCAAAGTCCGGACGGAAGGTTTGTCGCTAAAAACGGCCGCTTGATAGTGACCACTCCAGCCGAAGGCCGCAGGATTCAGAAAATTTCCACAACTCAGGAATTCCCGAAAAACTTTATCCTCAAATTGGAATTCCGCGCCACGCCAAACGCCGATAGCGGAGTTTTTGTGCGCGGGCCGCAACTTCAGTGCCGCGACTACCTGCTGGCCGGTCCTTATAAGAATTTAAAAAACTACCGTCCCGGCGACTGGAATGAAATCGAAGTCATCGTGAAAGAGGGCGTGGCTTATTGTCTTTGCAATGGTGAAGTATTGGAAGCTGCGATGAAATTACCTGCGACGGGTCCAATTGGTCTCGAGGGCGATCGAGGCCAAATGGAATACCGACGCATACGACTCAAAGAAATGCCCTGAGTCAAATTGATGGTTGGAGTCGCGGCTTGAGCCCAGCAGTTCTTATTTTGGCCGACCCGTAAGCGCCGTAGGCGCGACATATTTGTAGAAACGATCCAAAAACTACATCCCAGCCCCATCGGGGCGGCATAATCAGGATCCCCTCCGACAACATGAGAATTGCTTGCTTTAGCCGGTGGGCCGCCCGCGCTGGCAAGCGTTTAAGTATTTTTTCGGCCATGAATAAAATGATGGGCGGCGAGTTCGGAAAAACTGAATCCCAGGTCCGTGCGATTCCCATCGGAAAAAGAAATTTCATAACGCTGTCCTGCGCCGCATCTTTCGTTCGTCGTATCATTGAAATTAAGACAAAACAGTTCGAAATCGTAATAATATGAGCACATCAGTAAAAAAGAAGACCGAGCCAAAAAAATCATCCGGTACTGGCAGCCTTGTTTGGTTTGAAATTCCGGCGGATAATCTCGACCGGGCGAAAGCATTCTACGGCGCATTGTTCGGCTGGAAAATTCAGGCTTTTCCTGGAATGCAGGATTATTTGCATATCGATACCGGGGGCGCGGATGCTTCTCCGGATGGTGGAATGATGAAACGCAAAAGTCCGCAGCAGCCGATCACGAACTACGTCACCGTCCCCTCCGTGACCAAGGCAATGGCAAAGGTTGAAAAGCTCGGCGGGAAAGTTTGCATGCCCAAAACGGCTGTTCCTCAAATGGGTTATTTCGCGATCTGCCAGGACACGGAGAACAACACATTTGCTGTGTGGGAGATGAACGATAAAGCGAAATAAATGTCCGGAAGAAAGGCGTTCAATCGTCAAATTACCGAACAGAGACAACAAATTTAATTAATTCAAATATGAACACTGAGACCCCGAAATCTGAATATATGCTGCTCTTCCGCGGAACGCATTGGGACGGCGGGCTTTCTCCTGAAGAAACTCAAAATGTTTTGGGTCAATTCATGGGCTGGCTGGAGCGTTTAACGGCAGAAGGAACTGCTAAAGGTGGTCAACCATTGGAGAACACCGGCAGAGTCGTTTCCGCCAAAAAGGGCGGCGGAATCGTCGACGGCCCTTTTGCCGAGTCGAAAGAGGCAGTTGGGGGGTATTTCATTCTGCAGGGAGTCGATCTCGAAGAAGCAGTCGAAATCGCGCGGGGATGTCCGGCCCTCAAACATGGCATGATCGTAGAAGTTCGGCCCATCGCGGAACAATGTCCGATCGAACGGCGGATCGAAATGGAATCCAAAGAAAAGGGTGCACTCGCGACCGCCTGACCCGGTGAGCGAAAGCCATAATACCGCAATCGCGCCAGCGGGGGAAGTCTCCCGGCTGGCCGATCACCTTTTCCGGCATGAAGCGGGAAAGTTGGTTTCTGTTTTGACGGGAATCTTTGGAATCGAGCGACTGCAAATGGCGGAGGACGTGGTCCAGGAGGCTCTTGGGCGGGCCATGCAGACCTGGCCTTACTATGGTGTGCCGAAGAATCCTGCAGCCTGGTTGACTCAGACCGCCAAGAATCTTGCTTTGGATCTGCTGCGGCGAGAAAAAGTTTTTCATGAAAAGCAGCCGCAAATAATTCAGTTTATCGAACAGTGGGCGGACGGATCGGGAGAGGCGGATTCAGTGGCGTTCGACAGCGAGCTTAAAGACAGGCGCCTTCGTCTGATGTTTGCCTGCTGCCATCCATTAATCCCTCAGGAATCCCAGGCCGCGCTCGCTCTTAAAACCCTTTGCGGCTTCGGCTCGGCGGAAATCGCGAACGCATTTCTAACCACGGAGGCCGCCATCGCGAAGAGGTTAACGCGAGCGAGGCAGAAAATTCGTGAGTTGCGCATCCCTTTCGAGATACCCTCGGGTGAGGAATCTGCGGTTCGTTTGGATGGGGTCCTCCAAACGCTCTATCTCCTCTTCAACGAAGGGTATAAAGCGTCGGCTGGCAACGAGCTGGTCCGCGTTGAACTTTGCAAGGAAGCAATGCGTTTGGTCGATTTGCTGGCCGCCCATCCGGTCGGTAATCAACCGCGGGTTCATGCGCTCGCAGCTCTTATGTTTTTAAACGCCGCTCGACTGCCCGCGCGCATTGACTCCCAGGGGAACATTCTGAGGCTCGAAGAGCAGAACCGGGCGACTTGGGATCAATCTCTAATCGCGCGTGGCTTGTTTTATTTGTCGCAATCCGCAGCGGGAGAAATTCTGAGCGAATATCATCTGCAAGCGGGCATCGCAGCCCTGCATTGCTCGGCTAAAGATTTTGAGTCCACCGACTGGCCGCGTATTCTCTCTCTTTATGATCAATTGATCCGAATCGACGATTCACCGGTTGTCGCGTTGAACCGGGCGGTCGCGCTTGCCCGCGTCCATGGACCGCGTGCCGGAATTGAAGCGGTCGAGTGCATCCGCCGTCCGCAGTCGCTTGAATCCTACTATCTGCTATATGCGGTTCTTGCAGAATTCGAATCACAGATGAGCGACTACCAGGCTGCCATCGGCCACCTGCGAAAAGCGCTGCAACTTACGGCTCAAAGCTCGGAACAGACTTTTCTGTCGGCGAAGTTGCGAAATTTTGAAGAGCAGAATCTGAAAGCAGTCAGTTCGTAATTTTTTCAAGGCTTCGGGACCGCCATCTCTACCGCGCCATGGCAAAAAAAAGCCGCTGGAACTTTCCA